>JAYTUC010000237.1:0-4766 GCA_043744775.1 Fimbriiglobus sp.
CCCGCGTGGACGCCCTCCTCGGGACCTGGGCGACCGCCGGCGCGCCGATCCGCCAGCGGGAACTGCGGCGGCTGCGGGAGGACGCCCTCGACGCGCTGATCGACGACACGCTGTACCGGCAGTACCTGGCGAAGCACGGCCCGAAGGTCGAGCCGGCCGCGGTCGATCGCGCCTACGCCGAGATGGTCGAGGAGGCCCGCCGCGGCGGCAAGTCCCCGGCCGAGTACGTCGCCAACTGTGGCGGCGAGGCCCACCTACGGGTCACCGTCCTGATGACGTTGCAGGCCCAGGGGTTGCCGGCGGCCCAGCCGACCCCCGACGCCTTGAGGAAGCTCTACGCCGACCACAAGGACCACTTCGACGGCGTGACCGTGCGCGTCAGCCACGTCATGCTGCGTGTCGCCCCCGGCGCGCCGCCGGGCGAGCGGGCGACGGCGCACGCCAAGCTCCGGCAACTCCGCGCGGAGCTGGTCGCCGGCACGCTGACGTTCGCGGACGCGGCCAAGAGGCACTCGATCGACTCGACGGCGGCGACCGGCGGCGACGCCGGGTTCGTCGGCCGGCGCGACCCCAACTTCGACGACGAGTTCTGCCGGGCGGCGTTCGCGCTCCCGGTCAACGGCTTGAGCGAGCCGACCGACACGCCGCGGGCGGTCCACCTGCTCCTCGTGACCGAGCGCAAGGCCGGCACGCCCTCGACCTACGAGCAGGCCGCCGAGCGCGTGCTCGACTTGCACTTCGCCCAGCACCACGCCACGCTGGTGGCGCGACTCCGGCAGGCGGCGACGATCACCGTGACACTCCCTTGACCCCGACGCAGGACGGCCCGCCATGCCCGACGAAACCCGCCCCGCCCTGCGCCGCTGGCTCAGCCGGCTGGCGTGGCTCGCGCTGCTCACGACCGTGAGCGTCGTGTTGCTGGTCGCCTTCGCCCCACAGATCGTCGCGCGCACGCCGCTGCGGGACCGCGCGCTCGCCGCGGCGACCAAGGACTTGAAGGGCACGCTGAGCGTGGACGAGTTGTCGCTGAGCTGGTTCGACGCGATCGAGGCGGCCGGCGTGACGCTCCGCGGCGAGGACGGGCAAGTTGCGGTGAGCGTCCCCAAGCTGGCGACCTCTAAAACGCTGCTCGAACTGGCCCGCGACCGCGCCGACCTCGGCCGGCTCACCGTCGCCGACGCCACCGTGCATCTCCGCTGCGCGCCGGGAACCACCAACCTCGAAGTCATCCTGGCGAACTACCTCGTCGCCGACCCCGACCGGCCGGCGGCGGCGCGGCCGGGGGTCGCCGTCGAGGTCGTCAACGCGACGGTCGAACTCAGCGAGGCCGGCAACCCGGTCGTGCAGAAACTCGAAGCGGTCGGGGCGACGGTCACCGTGCCGGCCGTCAGCGGCCCGATCGACGTGAAAGTCGAGATTCCCGGCAAGCTGCACGCCACCGCGAGCGTCGGCGACGCGGCGACGGCCCACGCCGAGGCGACCGGATTCGCGCTCGAGGCGGTCGGCCCGCTGGCCCGCCGCTTCGCGCCGGGGGCCGACGTGCGCGGCACCCTGACCGCGACCGCCGACGCTCGCCGCACGGGCACCGAGCTCGACCTCAAGGGCAAGGCCGAGGCGACCGACTTCAGCGTCGCGGGGCCGTGGCTGCGCGAGCGGGTCGCGCTCAAGACCCTCGTCGTCAAGCCGTCGGAAGTCTCCTACAAGGGCGGCGAGTTGCGCGTCACCGGCTTCGACGCGACTTGCGACGCCGGGAGTGTCACCGCGGCCGGGGCGGTCAACCTGTCGGGCGACCCGGAGGACGCGCTGAACATGGCCGGGCTGAAGCTGCACGCCGACCTCGACCTCGCCCGCCTCGCCGCCATCGCGCCGAAACTCCTGCGGCTGCAACCGGGCACGGCGTTGCACGAGGGCAAGGTGAGCCTGCGGCTCGACTCGGCGGCGAGTGTCACGCACCCAGGCAGCGTCGAGTGGGTCGGCGGCCTCACGACGACGGCGCTGCGCGGCACCCGCGGCGGCAAGGAACTCGCCTGGGAGAGGCCGCTGAGTACGGAGTTCACCGCCCGCTTCGACAAGAAGTTGCGGCCGACCTTCGACAAGTTGCAGTGCGAGTCGGACTTCATCGGCCTGGCCGGGCGCGGCTCCGCCGAGTCGTTCCTGGTCATGGCCAACGTCGATCTGACGCGGCTCGCCGAGCGCCTCGGCGACTTCGTCGATTTACGCGGCAGCCACTTCGGCGGGACCGCGGCGGTGTCGCTCAAGAACGAGCCGCGGCCCGGCGGCGGCTTCACGACGGCCGGCAGCGCCACGCTCAAGAACGGCCACTTCACCGACGCCGCCGGCCGCGAGATCGCCGAGCCGGACCTGGCGGTGACGCTCACGGCGTCGGGCCAACTCGCCCCCGCCGGGGTGCTCCGCCTCGACGCCGCCGACCTCGCCGTCGTCGCCGGCGGGGACCGCCTCGCGGCGAAGTTGCTCGACCCCGTGGCGGACCTCCGCGCCGCGCGCAGCGGCCGGCTCGACGTGCGGCTGGCCGGCGACCTGGCCCGCTGGCGCGCCCGCGCCGCCCCGTGGGCCGGCCTGCCCGCCGACTGGCAACTCGGCGGCACCGGCGACCTCGCCGGGACCGTCGCCGCGACCGACAGCGGGCTGACGCTGACCGGCGGCCGCGCCGACGTGACCGACGCCCGCTTCCTGGGGCTGGGCCTCGACCTGCGCGAGCCGAAGCTGAAACTCGTCGCGGCGGGCGGCACCTGGACCCGCGCCACCGGCGACGTGACACTCACGCAAGTCGCCGCCCACTGCGAGACCCTCGCGCTGACCGCGCCGCGCCTCGACTACCGCGCCAACGGCACCGTGGCGACCGACGCCAACGTGACCGCCAACGTCAACCGAGTTCAGCGGACGTTGAAGTTGCAGAGCGACCCCGCGAACTCGGACGCGGTGAACGGCCTGGCCATCGGCACACTTGCGCTGACGGTGGACGGGCCGGGCGTCAACTTCGCGGCCGATTTCAAGGTCACCGACGTGATCCTCGGCTCGCCCGCCAACCCCACCTGGCGCGAGCCGTGGGTCACGCTGCGCGCGAAGGGCCGCTACGGCGACGACCGCGTGGCGCTCGACTCGGCGGCCCTCGGGCGCGACGGCCTGAGCGCCGACGCCGCCGGGACTCTGGAGCGCCTGGCGACGACGATGGACCTGGCGGTCAAGGGCACGCTGCACTACGACCTGGCGAAGCTCGAGCCGCAGTTGCGGCAATACCTCGGGGCGGGTAGCCGCGTGACCGGCAGCGGCTCGAAGCCGTTCGAGCTGGCCGGGCTGCTCAACGGCCCGGCCGGGGCGCTCGCCTCGCTGACCGGGTTCGCCGGCGTGTCGTGGCAGCAACTCACCGCCCACGGCGTCGAGGTCGGCCCCGGCGAGTTGAGGGCGAAACTCGAGCGCGGCGTCGTCACGACCAACCCCGTCGAGGCGAGCTTCGGCGGCGGCAAGGTCCGCGTCGAGCCGACCGTCACACTGACCCCGACGACGGTTTTGACGGTCGCCCCCGGCCGCGTCGTCGAGCGGGCCAAGCTGACGCCGTCGGCCCTGGCGAACGCCGTCGGCTACGCGCTGCCGGCCTTCGCGGGATCGACGCAGGCCGACGGCCTGTTCTCGTTCGACGTGGCCGACAGCCGCGTCCCCCTCGGCGACCCGGAGCGTGGCACCGTGCGCGGCGACCTGACCGTTCACGCGGCGAGTGTCAGCCCCGGCCCGGTCGTCACCGAGATCGCCAAGTTGCTCGGGGCCAAGGAGACGACGCTCACGCAGAAGGGCGAGCAGGTCGTGCCGGTGCGGCTCGAGAACGGCCGCGTCCACCACGAGAAGTTCACGGTGCTGATCGGCCAGTCGGAGGTCCACAGTTCGGGGTCGGTCGGCCTCGACAAGTCGCTCGCACTCGTGCTCGACATGCCGATCCCGCCGAAGCTGCTCGACCAGTACCTCGGCAACAACCCCCGGCTGCGCGAGGCCCTCGGCAAGCAGCGGGTCGCGGTCCCCGTCGGCGGCACGCTGTCGCAGCCGGCGCTCGACGCGGCCAAGCTGAACGCGAGCATCGCCGCGTTGGTGCGCAACGCCGGCAAGGAGGCGGCGACGGGGGCGGCCGGCGACGCGATCAAGAAGTTCGAGGGGCAGTTCCGCGACGAACTCTTTAAGAAGCTCGGCAAACCGCCTCAATAACTTCGGCGCGGTGGTTCCGGTTATGACGGTGAAGCGGCGCACCTCGTCGCGGCCGGGCCGTGTGTCGGGAGGGTGGGTGCGGTTACGCCGGGGGCGGGCCGATAAGTGGGGTGTGTCGCCGGAAGCCTCTCCGCCGCCACGACACCCCAGAGCGCCCCAGGCGTTCGACCCGGCCGGCCGCAGGACGCGGCCGGCGTGCCGCAACCCCCTTCGAGGTCACGGACGACTATGTTCACGCAACTCTTAATGACCGCCGCGCTCGTGAGCGGGCAAGCCCCCGCGGCGACCGACCCGCCGGCCGCGTTCCCGACCCGGCCGGTGGTGCGGCAGATGCCGCAGGACGTGCCGCAGCAGATGCCGCCGACGACTGCGGCCCCGGCCGCCCCGGCCCCCGCCGCGACGCCGTTCCCCGGCAGCCCGGCCGCCGAAGAAGCCGCCAAGGCCGACCCGGAGACGCCGCCCCCGACCAAGTACGCCCTCGAGAAGGCGCTGACCGGGACGAGCCTCGGGACGCTGCTCGACAAGCGCGGCATCAAAGTTTACGGCTGGGTGGA
>JAYTUC010000238.1:0-4763 GCA_043744775.1 Fimbriiglobus sp.
CGTCAGCGCCCGGAGTTCCGAACTCCGGGCGCTGACGCTTCCGGCTCGCCGAAGACTACTCCCCCTCCAGCCCCGCGAACAGCGTCGAGCCGACGCGGACGTAGGTCGCGCCCAGCTCGACGCCGGCTTCGAAGTCGTTGCTCATCCCCATCGACAACTCCGGCAACGCCATCCCCGTTTCGCGCAGCGTCTCCCGCAGCGCGACCAACTCGGCGAAGGTCGCGCGGACTTGCGCGGCGTCGCCGGTGTAGGCGGCCATCGTCATCAGCCCGCGGACCTCGACGCCCGCCATCGCCCGGCAACGCTCCGCGACGGCCGGCAAGTCCTCGACAGCCAGCCCGCCCTTCGCCTCCTCGCGCGAGCAGTTCACTTCGAGCAGCAGCGGCACCGGGACGCCGGTTTTGCGGCCGAAGGCGTCGAGGGCTTCGAGCAATCGCAGGCTGTCGGCGGAGTGGGTCAGGTGAGTGAGTGGGACCGTCTTGTCGAGCTTGTTGCGCTGCAAGTGGCCGATGAGGTGGAAGCGGCCGGCGGGGATCGCGGCGCGCTTGCGGGCCAACTCCTGCGGCCGGTTCTCGCCGAAGTCGTTGACCCCCAGCCCCGGCAACAGCCCGGCGACGCGAACACTGACCGTCTTCGTGACGGCGACGAGCGTCACCCCGGCCGGGTCGCGGCCGACCCGCGCGCAGGCGGCGGCGATGCGGCCGCGCACGGCGTCGAGTCGGCGGGCGAGTTCGGCGCGGAGGTCGTCGTCGGTCATGGCGAGTCGCCCCGTTAGCCGGGCGGCCAGGCGAAGGGGCGGCCGCCGAGGAGGTGCAAGTGCAGGTGAGGAACCGCCTGCCCGCCGGCGTCGTCACAGTTCATCACCAGCCGGTAGCCGGCGGCGAGGCCGAGTTCCCGCGCCAGCTTCGCAGCGACGAGGTGCAGGTGGCCGACGAGCGCGGCGTCGTCGGGCGTGAGGTCGGCGTGCGTGCGGATGACCCGCCGCGGGATGACCAGCAGGTGGACGGGGGCCTGCGGGTGGGCGTCGTAAAAAGCGACGCACGACTCGTCCTCGTGGGCGAGCCGCGCCGGGATTTCCCCGCTGAGGACCTTGAGGAAGACGTTGTTCGCCAGCATCGGCACACCTCGCGCGGGGGGAACGACTACCTTACGACCCCGGCGAGCCGGAAGCGTTAGCGACCGGAGGTGTCTCGATCTCCGGTCGCTAACGCTTCCGGCTCGCCAAGAGTCGCCAGCGCGCCGAAGTCGTCGCCGGCGGCGGGGTCGCTTTGCGCGAGCCGCGCCAGCGCGCGGGTCAGGCGCGCGGACGCCTCCGCGGCCGGGTCGCGCGCCAGCCACAAGGCGCACGTCGCGTGGCGCTCGGCGGCCGCGAAGTCGCCGCGGCGCAGGTCGTCGCCCGCCAGGAACTGCCGGCACGCGCGGCAGTCGGGGCTCGCCTCGACACCGTCCTCGGCCAGCACGCGGGCCTCAGCGCGGCGGCCGGTGGCGTGGTAGCGGCTCAGGAGTTCGGCGCGGGTGTCGGCGGCGGCCTCCCGGCGGAACGCGGCCTCGAAGTCGGCCAAGGCGTCCGCGCGGCCCAGCGCGGCGCGGACGCTGCCGCGCAGGTGGTACGCCCGCGCGCAGTCGGGGTCACGCTCGAGCGCCTCGGCGGCGACCCGCTGCGCCGCGTCGGGCTGGCCGGACGCCAGCAGTTCAGCCGCCAGCATCAGCCGCGGCCGGTTGTAGTCCGGGCACGCCTTGACCATCCAGTCGTAGGACTCGACCGCGTGGCCCGCCGTCAACTCGTAGCGCCAGCCCGCGACGAACAGTTCAAGGAGTTCGACGGCGACCTGCCGACCCGGCCCGGTCTGGAGCCGCGTCGCGCTGGTGTCGTAGCCGGCGCGGAAGTGGCCGTAAACTTCGTCGCCGCGCCCGCAGGCCACGCAAGTCTTCATGCGCAGCAGCCGGTGCCGCGGCTCGCCGGGCGCGAGTTCGACCGCGATTTCGGAGTCGAGGTCGGCGTCCTGCCACCGGCCTAGTGCCAGTGCCGCCTCGGCGCGGGCGGCGTAGGCGTCGGCGTCCTCAGGGGCGATGCGGATTAGCGCCGTCAGCTCGCGGTGGGCCTCGGCCGGCCCGCCGCACTCCATCAGGACGGCCGCGCGGGCGAACCGCGCCGCCGCGTCCAGCGGGCGGGCCAGCAGCACCGCGTCGGCGTCGCGCAGCGCCCCGGCGTAGTCCGCGGCGGCGTAGCGGTGGCCGGCGCGCACCCACAGGGCGTCGGCGTTGGTCGGGTCGCGCTCCAGGGCCAGCGCGATGTCTTCGCGCGCCAGGTTGTGGTGGCCGAGTTGCTCGCTCTGCCGCGCCGACGCCACTAGCAGCGTCGCCGCCGCCTTCGGGTCGTCGGGCGTGTTGCGGACGTGCTTCCGGACAGTCGCGAAGAAGCTGTCCACCATCGAGGGGTCGGCCGCGGGCTTGCCCGCCGGGGCGTTGGCCGCGGGCAGCCACCCCCCCGTGGCGGTCGAGGTGAGCAATTGCGTCCGGCTCTCGTCGGGCACGACGATTTTCGCCGTCAGGCTGGACGCGGCGGGTTCCGGCAACAGCGGCGTCGTGGCGGCCGCGTGCGCCAGCATCGCCGCCGTCGGGGGGCGGGGGCCGGCCGGGCGGGGGGCGGGTGCGAGTTCGAGCGGGGCGAACAAGGCCACGATGTAGGGGACGATCGCGAACACGCTGGCACCCTCCTGGGGGACATCCGAGGCCGCAGGTTACGCCCGCCGCGGCCCGCCCGGCAAGGCCAACCGCCGTTGCCATTCCGGCAGACGCGGCCGTGCCGAAACGGCACAAGTCGCGGCGTTTTCGCCGGGGCGACTTCCGCAAGCCGTTGACCGTCAACGGCTTGCGGCGACGGGGTGGGGCGGCATTCGACTTGCTTGCAGGCTGGGCCGACCAGTCGATTCCCGCTGCCGACACGGCCCACTCCAGGAGACACGCGCATGGGAGCCAAACAGCTCGCCTTCGCCGACGACGCCCGCCAGAAACTGCTCGCCGGGGCCAGCAAGCTCGCCCAGGCGGTCCGCGCGACGCTCGGGCCTCGCGGCCGCAACGCGATCCTCGACAAGGGCTGGGGCAGCCCGACCATCACCAAGGACGGCGTCACCGTCGCCGAGGACATCGAGCTGAGCGACCCCTTCGAGAACATGGGCGCGCAACTCGTCAAGGAGGCCGCCTCCAAGACCAACGACGTGGCCGGCGACGGCACCACGACCGCCACCGTCCTCGCCGAGTTCATCTTCCGCGAAGGCTTGAAGTCCGTCGCCGCCGGGGCCGACCCGATGGCCGTCGTCCGCGGCATCCAACAGGGCGTTGACAGCGTCGTCGCGGAACTCGCGAAGCTCGCCGACAAGATCGACCCCAAGGACTCGAAGGCGATCGCCGAAGTCGCCAGCATCGCCGCCAACAACAGCAAAGAGATCGGCGAGCACCTCGCCGACGCCATGAAGCGCGTCGGGGCCACCAACGGCGTCATCACCATCGAGGAGGGCAAGACGGCCGACACCGAAGTCGTCGTCGTGCAGGGGATGCAGTTCGACCGCGGCTACCTCAGCCCCCACTTCATCAACAACCCCGAGTCGGTGACCTGCGAGTTCGAGAACCCGTACATCCTCATCTACGAGGACAAAATCTCGAACGTCAAGGACCTGGTCCCGCTGCTCGAGAAGGTCAGCTCGCAGAAGGTGCCGCTGGTCATCATCGCCGAGGACATCGAGGGCGAGGCCCTCGCCACGCTCGTGCTGAACAAGCTCAAGGGCGTGTTGCAAGTCGTCGGCGTGAAGGCCCCCGGCTACGGCGACCGCCGCAAGGCGATGCTCGAAGACCTCGCCATCCTGACCGGCGGCAAGGCCATCTTCAAGGACCTCGGCATCCAACTGCCGCAGGTCAAGGTCGAAGACCTGGGCCGCTGCAAGAAGATCAAGATCGACAGCGAGAACACGACCGTCACCGAGGGTAGTGGCAAGCAGTCGGCCGTCGATGGCCGGTGCGAAGTGATCCGCAAGGAGATTACGAAGACCGACAGCGAGTACGACCGCGAGAAGCTGCAAGAGCGGCTCGCGAAGCTCGCCGGCGGCGTGGCGCAAGTGAAGGTCGGCGGCGCGACCGAGACCGAGATGAAGGAGCGCAAGGCGCTCTACGAGGACGCCCTGAGCGCGACCCGCGCGGCGCTGGCCGAGGGGATCGTCCCCGGCGGCGGCGTGGCGTTGTTGCACGCCCGCAAGGTGCTCGACAAGGGCAAGCTGCAAGGCGACGAGGGCGCAGGCCTGCGGGTGCTGCACAAGGCCCTCGAGATGCCGTGCCGCATGATCGCCGAGAACGCCGGCAAGGACGGCACGGTGGTCATCTCGAACATCGGCAAGCAGAAGGACAAGAACTACGGCTACAACGCCGACACCGACGTGATGGAAGACCTCCGCAAGGCGGGCGTGGTCGATCCCGTCAAGGTGACCCGCGCCGCGCTCCAGAACGGCGCGAGCGTCGCCTGCCTGCTGCTGACGAGCGAGGGCGTCATCGCCGACATCCCGCAGCCCAAGGGCGGCGGCGGCGACCACCACGACCACGACCACGGTGGTGGCGGCATGGGTGGGATGGGCGGCATGGGCGGCATGGGCGGCATGATGTAATCGATGTCAGGCCGGATTGACTCTTCTGTAGCTGGCCTCTGTGAGGCCGGACCCGCTCCCTGTGAGGTGTAACCCCCTGATGTGGGGGGCGGGTCCGGCCTCACAGAGGCC
>JAYTUC010000239.1:0-53205 GCA_043744775.1 Fimbriiglobus sp.
GAACAGGGTGACGAACGCGGTGAGCCAGATCACGGCAGTCTCCTAAAGGCGGTCGCAGAAGCGGACGAACGCCGCCATCAGCGCGAGCGCGGCCAGCCCGAGGGCGAGCAGCGCGGGCAGGGAAGTCACGAGGGTCATGGGCGATGTCCTTGCGGGTGCGGGGCCGGCGACCCGCAATGCACTCGGGGTGCCGCGGCCGGAATCGCTACGAATCGTGGGGTTTTCGCGGCCGTGGCGTCGGGCGAGTTGCACGGGCGTCGGGCGAGTTGCACGGCGGCACGCGGGCGAATCGCGGGGAAGCGTCGTGTTCGTGAGCGGCACGCGCTTCGCATTGAACAAGTGCCGCCTCAAACCCCGGAGCGCCGCGTGAACTTGCTGGTCATCGACGACGAGCCGAGCCTGCGCAAGACCCTCCGGCTCACGCTGGAGAGCTTCGGGCATCGCGTCACCGAAGCCGACACCGGCGCGGCCGCGCTCGCCGCGCTGGGGCGCGACCGCTTCGACGTGGCGCTGCTCGACCTGCGCCTCGGCCGCGAGTCGGGCGTCGATTTGCTGCCGCAACTCCTGAGCGCAGCCCCCGATGTCGGCGTCGTCATCATGACAGCCTTCGCCGCCATCGACACGGCCGTCACGGCGATGCGCGCGGGCGCGTTCGACTACCTCCCGAAGCCGTTCACGCCGGGGCAACTGCGGCTGCTGCTGGAGCGATGGGAGGCGCGGCGCGGGCTGGTCGCCGAGGTCGAGGACTTGCGCGAGCGCGTCAAGGGGGACACGCCCGGCGTCGATCTGGAGACGCGCGAGCCGGCGGTGCGGGCGGCGCTCGACCTGGCCTTGCGCGTGGCCCCGACCGACGCGGCGCTCTTGGTTCGCGGCGAGAGCGGCACCGGCAAGGGCGTCTTGGCGCGGGCGGTCCACGCCCACAGTAAGCGCGCCGGCCGGCCGTTCGTGACGGTCCACTGCCCGAGCCTGTCGGCGGAGTTGCTGGAGAGCGAGCTGTTCGGCCACGCCCGCGGCGCGTTCACGGGGGCGGTCGAATCGACGCAGGGCAAGGTCGCCGCCGCCGAGCGGGGTACGCTGTTCCTCGACGAGGTCGGCGACCTGCCGCTAGCCCTGCAACCGAAACTGTTGCGCTTCGCCCAGGACCAGACCTACGAGCGCGTCGGCGAGGCCAAGACCCGCACGGCGGACGTGCGCATCGTCGCGGCGACCAACCGCGACCTCGACGCCGACGTGGCCGCCGGCCGCTTCCGCGAAGACCTGCTCTACCGGCTCAACGTCATCGAAGTCACCCTGCCGCCCCTGCGGCAGCGCCGCGCCGACCTTCCGGGGCTGTCCGAGTCGCTTTTGCGTTTCTTCGCCAAGCAATCGAGCAAGGTCATTGCCGGCTTCACGGCGGAGGCGGCCGCGGCCATCCTGCGGCACCCGTGGCCGGGGAACCTGCGCGAGCTGCGCAACGCCGTCGAGCGCGGTGTCATCCTCTCGGACGGTGGCGAGGTCGGCCTGGCCCACCTGCCGACGCAACTCGGCAAGCCGCCGGCCGCCGGGCGCATGGAGGTCGGTGCGGCGGTGACCCTCGATGCCCTCGAAGCGGAGCACCTGCGGCGGGTGCTGGCGTCGTCGGCGTCCCTGGAGGATGCGGCGCAGACCCTCGGCATCGACCCCAGCACCCTGTACCGCAAGCGGAAGAAGGCCGGCCTGTGACCCTGACCCTGAGGCGACGCATTCTCCTGACCGTGGCCCCGCTGGTCATGCTGCTCGCCGGGCTGGGCACCGCCGGCGCGGGCCTGGTGCTGCGCCTCGGCCGGCTGAGCGACGCCATCCTCCGCGAGAACCACGACAGCGTCCGCGCGATGGACCGCCTGCGCGAGGGCGTCCTGCGGGTGGATCGGTCGTTCCTCACGGGGTCGCGGCCGGCGTACGACGCCGGCTGGGCCGAGATCGACCGGCACCTCGCCGTCGAAAAGGGCAACGTGACGATCTTCCCAGACGAGCCGCGGTTGGTCGCGAAGTTGGAAGCCGAATTGGCGTATTACCGCGGGGCTGGGGAGCGGTACTTCCAAATCCCATCCGGGGACGCCGGTCGGGCGCTTGTGCGAGACGGCCCGCTCTCGGGTCCGCCCTCGCTCGTCGAATGCCGTGACGGTGTGCTCGCCGGTGCGGCTGCGGTGCGCGACCTCAACGAGGCCGAGATGTACGCCGCGAGCGCCCGCGCCGACGACTCGGCGCGGCACTCCGTGGTCGGGCTGGCCGTCGGGCTCGCGGCGTCGCTCGCGCTGGCGTCCCTCGCCGCCTGGTGGCTGGTGCGGACGATCGTCCACCCCATCGAGGCCGTCACCGACGCCGCGACGGCCATCGGCGGGGGGCAACTGCACCTCGTCGTCCCCGCCGGCAGCCGCGACGAGGTCGGCCGGCTCGCCGAGGCGTTCAACGCGATGGCCGAGAAGCTGCGGGCCTACCGCCGGGTGAACACCGAACGCCTAGGCCGGGCGCAGCGGGCGGCGCAGGCGACCATCGACTCGTTCCCCGACCCCGTCGTCGTGCTCGACACCCTCGGCCGCGTCGAGACGGCCAACCCCGCCGCGCAAGCGCTGCTCGGCGTCCGCCCGCCGGCCGACGGCGAGGCCCCCGCGCCGTGGCCGCCCCCGGAGGCCCTGCGCGCGGCCGTGCGAGACGCGCTGGAGTCGCAGCGGCCGACGCTGACCCAGACGTTCGAGCAGGCGGTCGCGTTCCGCCACGGCGGCGGCGAGCGCGTCTACCTGCCGCAGGTCCGGCCGATCCGCGACCCCGCCGGCGAGACCCTGGGGGCCGCCGTCGTGTTGTCGGACGTGACACGTTACCAGCTGCTCGACCGCCTCAAGTCCGACTGGGTCGCCACCGTCAGTCACGAGTTGAAAACCCCACTGACGAGCGTCCGGCTGGCGGTCCACGTGCTGCTCGAAGAACTCGTCGGCCCGCTGGAAGTGAAGCAGTTCGAGCTGCTGCTGGAGGCCCGCGAGAACACCGAACGCCTACTGAAGCTCATCGAACACCTGCTAGCGTTAGCGCGGCTCGAGGAGGGCCGCGAGCCGCTCGACCTGCGGCCGACGGAGCCGCTGACGCTACTCCAGTCCGCCGCCGACGCGGCGAGTGCGCGGGCCGAGGACCGCCGCATCGCCCTGACCGTGACCGCCGCGCCGGACCTGCCGACGGTCGCCGTGGACGCGACCCGCTTCGGCCAGGCGCTGAGCAACCTCCTCGACAACGCGCTGACGTACACCGAGCCGGGCGGCAGTGTCGCCCTCAGCGCCGCGGCCAGTCCCGGCGGCGTGACCTTGACGGTGCGCGACACCGGCGTCGGCATCTCGGCCGCCGACTTGCCGCACGTCTTCGACCGCTTCTTCCGCGTCGCCGGCCGGCCTCAGGCCCCCGGAACGGGGCTGGGGCTGGCGATCGTCCACGAGGTCGTCGCCGCCCACATGGGTACGGTGGCGTGCGCGAGTACGCCGGGCGTCGGCACGTCATTCACGATCACCCTGCCCGCCACTCCGGGGACGCCGCGATGACCCCCGACGAACCCCGCCCCGCCCCCGAAAAGTTCCTGTCGCTGATCCGCGACCAGCAGCGCGGGCGATTGAAGGTTTACCTCGGCTTCGCGCCGGGTGTGGGCAAGACGTACGAGATGCTGCAAGAAGGCCAGCGGCTCAGGAAACAGGGGGTCGATGTCGTCGTCGCCGTCGTCGAGACGCACGGCCGCGCCGACACGCTGGCCCAGCTCGCCGACCTCGAAGTGGTCGCGCGGCGCAAGCTCGAGTACCGCGGCGTCACCCTCGACGAGATGGACCCCGAGGCGGTGCTGGCCCGCCGGCCGACGGTCGCGCTCGTGGACGAACTGGCCCACACCAACGCCCCCGGCAGCCGCCGCGGCAAGCG
Organism: Fimbriiglobus sp.; assembly: GCA_043744775.1. Lineage (GTDB taxonomy): Bacteria > Planctomycetota > Planctomycetia > Gemmatales > Gemmataceae > Fimbriiglobus. The sequence goes on from JAYTUC010000239.1 coordinate 3,910, forward strand.
CTACCAGGATGTCGAAGACCTGCTGCGCGCGGGCATCCACGTGGTCACGACGATGAACGTGCAGCATCTCGAGAGCCTTTACGACGTGATCGAGCGCTTCGCGGGGGTCAAGGTTAAGGAGCGCGTGCCGGACTACGTGCTCGCTGAGGCCGACCAGATCGTCAACGTCGATCTCTCGGCCGAGGACTTGCAGGAGCGCCTGAGGCAGGGCAAGGTCTACCCGCCGGAGCGCGTCGAGAAGTCGCTCGCGCACTTCTTCACCGGAGACAACCTGAGCCGCCTGCGGGAACTGGCTCTCGAAGAGATCGCCGCGGCGCTCGACCGGCAGCGGCAGAGGAAGTCGGGCGGGCCGGCGGACAACGGCTCCGACCGCGTCATGGCCTGCGTCAGCTCGCGCGGGCCGAACCCGTCGCGGCTGCTGCGCAAGGCGGCGCGGCTGGCCGACCGCTTCAACGCCCCGTGGTACGCCGTCTACGTGAAGACGCCGGGCGAGAGTGTCGAGCGCGTGGACGCCGCGACTCAGCGGCAGGTCAGCGACTCGCTCGCTCTGGGGCAGCAACTCGGAGGCATCGCCATGCCGTTCAGCGGACCCACGTTCGCCGCGGCCGTGGCCGGGTTCGTCGCCGAGTACCGCATCACCCACGTCGTGATGGGCCGGTCACAGCGGCCGTGGTATCGGCGGCTGTTCCGCCGCGCCGCCCTCGACGCCGTCCTCGCCGGCGTGCCGGGCATCGACGTGACCCTCGTCGATGTGCGATGACGGGGTCCCGAGCCACGGGGCGGGCCTCAGCCACGGTTCCGCCCGACGACTGCACGCTCAGCAGGTCACTCGCGTCGTTGTTTGAACTGACAGCTGGGCCGCTGTAGTCCGACGCCAAAGTGCGGTCGCCTACTGCGTCGTAGACGGAATCGAGTCTGAACACTAAGATGAATATTGATCCTCTACCTGATGCCTACTGCCAGAGCCACACCCGCTGATTTCGCCGGGAGGCGTCGCCTGGCATAGACTCGCCGCGCGTGTCCGCTCAGGCACCGAACATGACGTGACAATTTCACGCCACCCCATTCGGGGACCAGAGTTATTGCCTATTCTTTAGAAATCCCATGTAAACTATTGAGGTCACGGCAGTTGCAGCTAGATATAGAGTCCTGTGCTAAATGTAAGTAACCTTCCGCATTGCAACGGTTCAGTCGGACTTTTGATATGAATCGCAGGGACTCTACTGTATCACGCAATCCGCATCTTGAAGTGCGACCCGGCGCGAGTTGGTCCGCTCCACGGTTCGCCGTGTCGGGGGTACAATCCGGTGGGTTCGTTCGGCAGAAACCGCGCACGGAGTCGCCAATGGTGTCGCCCCGCAAATCAGTCGCCAACGCCCGCAACGCCGCCCGATCGACCGGGCCGCGCACCGCCGGCGGCAAGGCCCGGTCAGGCCTCAACGCCGTGGCGCACGGCCTGCGCGCTGTCTCGCCGGTCCTGCCCGGCGAGGACGCCGCCCAGTGGGAGGCCTACCGCGCCGGGGTCGTGGCCGAGTTGCGGGCGTGCGGCACCCTCGAAACCGAGGTGGCGGGCCGCGTGGCCGCGATCTCCTGGCGACTCCGCCGCGTCGTGGCGTTCGAGGTGGCTGCCGCCACGACGCCCCCCCCGCCGCCGATGGACGCCCGAACGTCGTTCGATATCTTCGGCCCCCTCGGGCCGAAGCCCCGAACATTCGAACTCGTCGCCAAGGCACTGGCCAACGCCGAAGCGCATCTCGATGTATTGCGCCGGTTAGCCGGACTGCTGGCGCGACTCCGCGACGGCGGGCCGTTCAGCGGTGCCGAAGCAATGTTCCTGTTACGCGAGTCGGCCAAGGCTTTGCCCGACAACCAGGATGACGAGGGCGATTACGCGATGCCCGACGTGGAGGGCGACGGGTTCCAAACTGCCGTCGGCGTGCCCGAGTCGAGTCTTCAAGACCCCGAGGGGTGGGGGGGGTGGGACGCCGCGGCGGTGCGCGTTGGCCTCAAACTGCTGGCGGACTCCGCCGGGTGGACGCCCGAGCGGCTCGTCATGGGGGCGGCTCGGCACGCGGTCGAGGGGGCGGACGAAGGGGAGAGGCGAATCGCGACGCTGCGCCCCGAGTTGGCCGCGCTCGAGTTGGGGGCCGCGCAGGCGGTGGTCCGCGCCCGGCAGTTCCGCGCGGTCCCGGCCGAGCACATCCTGAACGCCGTGACGCGGTACGAGCCGTACCTAGCGAAGCAACTCTCGGACGCGATCGACCTGCTCGAACGGGTCCAGTCCACGCGGCGTGCGGCCGACGCCGCGGACGGCTCGAAGTGAGCGTGACTCGACGCGTGTTCCCCAGTATACTCCCTGACACCGGGTAGCCGCCCGGCCCATGAACCGGGCGGCTCAACGCGGTAACCGGGGCGGGCGACGTACTCACCGCCCGCCCCGGCCGCCGGCCCGGTGCCGTGAGTACCTGCCATGCCGGACGATCGCCCGTCTCCGTTCACGACCCCCGCACCGACTGTGGTCTTCACGGACTCCGAGCCGCTGCCGACGCGGCCGATGACTGTGAAGCAGCTCGTCGCCAACCTCATCGACTTCGCCGAGTTTTACGAGGCGGCGACCGCGGTCATCGAGCGCGCGGACCCCTCCAAGCGCCCCTCCGCCGTCGCGTTCCGCGACAGCAACGCGGACCACTCCCAGCGCGAGTTCCGGGCGACGGCCGACATCGGCCGCGTCCGCAGCCACTGCCTCGGCGAGTACGGCGGGGAACTCGCCGTCGGCACCGTCGGCCGGCTGTTGGGCGACTTGATCCGCCTTCACGCACTCCCGGTCGCGACGGCCGAGGGGTTGACGCTGGGGGACGCGATGGACAGGCTCGCCCTACCACGTCGGGACCAACTGGCCTCTACCTTGACCGCAACGCCACTAGCCCCAGCTAACGGTGCTTCTGATGGCGGCCAACGTGAATACACCTTCGGCGACCTAGTCCTCAACCTCGACAGCGGCCGGTTCGTGCGGGGTTCCGTGCCGGCTGCCGCGCTGCCGGAGACGCGCCGGCTCGAACTCGTCTGCAACCGCCTGTACGGCGAAGCGCTCACCCCCGGCACCGCGCGGCGGCTCCGCGCGCGGCTCGTGGACAGCCACCACTTGACCAACGACACGGTGGACCTGATCGACTTGCAGACGGCCGCGGACTTGCTCGAAGGCGTCCGGAGGGTGACGAGCGATGAGTCGCAAGCCGCTGCCACCGGGCAACACCACCACGGGATGCATAACTACGATTTTGTCCCCCTGGACATCTTCAACGTCAACGTCGTCCACGTCACCGGCCTGAGCGCGAAGGTGATCCCCGGCGCGACGCCGACGGCCTGCCCGGACGCCAACCCGGCGATGCCGCCGTCGATGCTCTCCGCCGCCCTCGACGCCGTCCGGCGGGCGAATGCCCTGCCGGCAGGTACAACAATCCACTGGGTCGGGCACGACGCCGGGATGCGCAACCGCTGCCGCTGCCACCCCGACGCGCCGTTCGCCGCCCCATTCGACGCGCATCGGTGGTCGTCATGCATGACAGACAAATCGGCGGCCTCAAGAACTAAACGCGATCCGGATCGTCCTAGCGAAGACCGGCAGAGCGACATCTTGGCCGCGATCCGAACTGCGGGAACTCCGTTGATGCGTGATGAAATTGCAGAGGGGATGAAACTCCCAAGCCCAGGCAAATTGGGCAATAACCTGGCCTGGATGGTGAGGGAGGGAATTCTCGTTAACATTGCTTCCCGCGGCTATTGGCCAACAGGTGAAACTTACCCTAGCTGAGCATGTTACTGCCTTGTAACTCCGTGTGACCGTCACACGGCGGTTATATCCCTACCACTTCGCGGGAGATATCGTTCTGGCGTCCGAAACCCCGGAGGCCCGAATGACTACTCCCGACCCGCTGCTGACACTTCCCGAGCCGGACGCAATCCGAGCCGCGATCGACCGAGCCGACGAAAGGGCGCGGCTTCTCCGCCGTCTGCTCTTGGTCGCGGTACGACTGCGGCTTCACCTCGTCACCGGCGACACGCTGGCTAGTCCAACCAAACCGAAGGGGGGCATACCCCGCGTTCCACGCGACCTACAAAAAGATGCCGATGGAGCCGAGGGGGGCCGCCGTCATGGCTGACGTGCTCCGCTTCCCCGATCCTAATCGGCCCGCTGCCCACGCTGTGGGCGTGTCGCCGCTCGTCGTCGCGGCAAAGGCGCTGGCCGTGATGCTGGATTCGTCCGAGCGCACCATCCGAACGTGGGACGCCGCCGGCAAGTTGCCGACGCCGCTCAGGCTAGGCGGCGGCGTTGTGTGGAGGGTTGACGAAATCCGCGACTGGCTCAAAGCCGGTGCGCCCAACCGCGCCCATTGGGCAGCGATCCGCGCTAAGCACAAGTAACCCTGCCTCTCACACTCGGAACGACTACCGGCTAGGTGCCGCCAAGCTCGCCGAGCTTCGCCACACGATGTCCGCCGACTGACCCCACCGCTCGCACCCCCGGCAGCTCGCCGGGACCGCGCGGCCACACCTTGAAGGAACTTCTCATGAGTCTCTCGAACGCCCTACCCGGTCGCAACGGCCAACCGACCGAGGGCATCGCCGCCTTCGGCACCGTGGCCGCCGCGCCCGAGTTCAGCCCGCTGCCGCCCGGAATCTACGCCGCCCGAGTGCTCAAGGGGGAGTACGCCGCCACCAAGGCCGGGGCCGACGCCTACCGCCTCAAGTTCGAAGTCACCGAGGGCGACCACGCCGGGCAGACCGTCGTCCGCACCTGGACGTTCGGCGCGAAGGCGCTGCCGTACACGACCCGCGACCTGGCCCCCTTCGGGCTGACGACGCCGGCCGCGTTGCTCTCGCCGTTCCCGGAACCCGGCCGCGAATACCTCGTCAAGCTCGTCGTCGCGCTCCAGAAAGGCGACGACGGCGTCATCCGCAACGACATCAAGCGCATCGACATCGTCCGCGCCGGCGAGTCGCCCAACGGGCGGTTCGTGCTGCCCAACCCGGCCGAAGGGGGGAAGTGATGCCGGGCGACGCCTTCAACGTCGGCGCGCTGGTCGAAGGCGCGCCGACTTCCCCCCGGCTTCTCGTCTCTCACGCCGAGTTGCACACCGCCTACGCCGACGGCGAGCAACCGGAGCGCGAAGCGTACCTGTCGCACTTCGTCTTCGGGCCGGAGATGCGGACGCACTACGCCGCGAACGCCAGCAGCGTCGCGGGCTTCGCCGGGCCGTGCGCGTGCCGATGGCTCGTCCTCGACATCGACCGGGCCAACGTAGCGGTCGCGCTGACGGACTCCCGGCGGCTCGTCACCGCCGTCGTGAACCGCTACCCGGAGCTTGAGGGAGACGTGCCGGTTTACTTCAGCGGTAACAAGGGCTTTCACGTCCTGTTGCCGCTGGCACACCGGCCGCCGCCGGCCCCGGAGTTCCCGCGGCACGCCCGCGCCTTCGCCGAGACGCACGCCGCCGACGCGGGGGTGACGATCGACGCCGGCATCTACGACGTGAACCGCATCGTCCGGTTGCCGAACACGAAGCACCCGAAGACCGGCCGGTTCAAGCGGCGGGTCGAACCCCGCGAACTGTTCAGCCTCGACGCCGCAACCGTGCTCAAGCTCGCCGAGTCGCCGGGGGGGCACGGATTGCCACCGTGGGACGCCGTCGTCCCCGCGCAGCTGGCGAGCGACTGGGACGCCGCCGGGCGGGCCGTAGCGCAGCAAGTCGAGCACCGCCGCGACGCCCGCCGGGACGCCGCGCCGGCTGACCTGCGTGCCCCGAAATACTTCCTCGACTTCCTGCGCTTCGGCGTGGCCGAGGGGGAGCGGCACGGCGTGCTCTTCCGCGCGGCGGCGTGGCTCACGGAGCAGGGGGCACCCGAGCCGCTCGCCCTGGCGATCCTGACCGAGCCGGGGCGCGACGTGGGGCTGACGCCCGCCGACGTGGACCGGCAAATTCGCTGCGGCGTCCAACACGCCCGCGGCCAGCGCGCCGCCGAACCCGAGTTGGCGGCCGACGCGACCGACTTCCCGTTCGGGGCCCTCGCCCCCGGCATCACCCGCGAAGGGGGGCCGGCGTGACGCCGAAGATCGTGACCGGGGCCGACCTGTTGGGCACCTGGCTGACCGAGGTAACCAGCAGCACGCCGCCGGCGCGGTACGCCCTGCCGTCCCCCTTCGAGAGTCTCGACGTGCGGCCGGGGCGGATGGTGCTCTTCGGCGGGCCGCCGGGCGGGGGCAAGACGGCGGCGCTGATGCAGATCGGCATCGACCTGTTGCGGGCCGACTCCGCCGCCAAGTTGCTCGTTGCCAACGTGGAGATGACGCCGACGCTGCTGATCGAGCGCGTGGCGTCCCGGCTGTCCGGCGTGCCGCTGACCGCGATCGCCGACCGCGCCTTGACCGCCGAGCAAACCGAGCGGCTGACGCTGGCCGTGGCCGCGCTGACGCCCGTGGCGGGCCGCCTGGCGTTCCTCGAAGCGCCGTACTCGCTGGAGCACGTCGCCGCCGCGGCCGACGCCTTCGGGGCCGGCGTGCTCGTCATCGACTACGTCCAGCGGTTCAGCGTCGGCGGGGCGTCGAAGGACAAGCGCGAGGAACTCGACACCGCCGTCGCCACGCTCCGCGGCTTCTGCGACGAGGGGGCCGCCGTGCTCGTCGCCGCGGCCGTGGCGCGGCAGAAGGGCCGCACCGGCTCGACCTACACCGGCCTGAACCTGGCGAGCTTCCGCGGCTCGTCGGAACTCGAATTCGGCTGCGACGCCGCTTACGTCCTCGTCGCCGACGGGGCCGGCGCGGTCAACTTCCAGTGCGAGAAGAACAGGTACAGCCCGACGGCCGACATCCCGACGCGGTTCGACGCGGCGGTGCAGACGTTCACGCCGGCCCCGAGCGGCGTCGAGGCGTTCGGCAGCGTGCCGCCGGCCCCGCCCCGCGGCGAGCCGAAGAGGGGCACGTCGTGCGGCAACTGACCGTGCAGCAAGTCCGCGACGACTACGGGGGCGTGCTGCCGCCCGACGCGACCTTGCGGGGCGACGACGGTCCCGAGCGCCGCCCCCCTTCGGTTGCCCCCGCGCGCAGGAAAGGGCACCGGGCTGGGCGGTTCGCCGACCTGAACGCCTTCGTTGACTTCGCTGTCGCCGACGCCAAGCTGACCCCCGCCGAATCGCTCGTCTGGCTCGTACTTTTCCGCGACACGAAGGCCGACACCAGCACCGCCCGGACGGCGCAGGCCGACATCGCCCGCCGGGCCAACCTCGACACCCGCACCGTCCGCCGGGCCGTGGCCGCACTCGAGGCGAAGGGGATGTTGACGACCGTCCGCCGGGGCCGATTGAACTGCGGCCCGTCGGTGTATCGGGTCCGTCCGACGGCCCGCCCTTGAGGACATCCTTGCCCTGTTGCATGAGGACATTTTGTGTCGCCAACCGGGTACATTCCTGCCCTCTATCCCAGAATGGGACCACACTGCCGCCGCCGCTCAGGCGCACGGCGTCAGTGAACGGCACCGAAGTTGACGCCGCGCGCCGGGGCCGCGAAGCTCTGGCGTCGGTGAAACGGCCTGCTATAACCCCACCCCCGACACCCGCACGGACGACTCCGATGCCAAAGCCGTACAAGCTGCACAGTACCCGCCCGCTGCCGACCGACGCGGAGATCGTCGAGCACGCCGGCACGCCGCACGTCCGCCTCAAGGACCGCGGTAAGGCGACGCACTTCCGACTGACCAAAAACGGCCGCGGCTACCTGCGCCCGTCGAATCGCTGGTACTTCGACACCCGCGACGCCACCGGCACCGTCCGCCGCGTCAAGGGCTTCGCCGACCTCAAGGCGACGGAGCAACTCGCCGCCGAGGCGGAGCGCAAGGCGTCGCGGCTGCGCAGCGGCTACACCGACCCGGCCGAGGAGCACGGCCGCCGGCCGCTCGCCGAGCACCTGACCGAGTACGCCGCCGTCCTGGGGGCGAAGGGGGGCACGGCCAAGCACGTCCGGCAGACGTGCGCGTGCGTCACGACCCTGTTCGACGGCTGCGGCTTCGTCTTCCCGACCGACGTGGACGCCGGCAAGGCCGCGGGCTGGCTGAACGGCGTCCGCCGCGACTCGACGCCCGCCGCCGTGCCGCCGGGCGAGTCGTTCACGCCGACCGAGGCCGCGGCGATCCTCAACGTCAGCCGGTGCGCCGTGGCGAAGGCCGTCAAGCGGCAGTCGCTCGCCGCCGCCGGCAACGGCAAGGCCCGCCGGCTGCCGCGCGCGACCGTCGAAGCGCTCGCCGTAAACCGGGCGAAGGGCTGCGGCCCCGAGACGGCCAACCACTACGTCCGGGCCGTTCGCGGCTTCTGCCGGTGGATGGTCCTCACCAACCGCGTCGGCTCGAACCCGCTGGAGACGCTGCCGCTGGCGAGCGCCGCCGCCGACACCCGCCGCGCCCGGCGGGAACTCACCGCCCCGGAGTTGCGCCGCCTGTTCGACGCCGCCCGCGGCAGTCGCCGGAGCTACCGCGGCCTGACCGGCCCGGATCGTTTCATGCTCTACCTGACCGCCGCCGGGACCGGCTTCCGGGCCAGCGCGCTGGCGGGGCTGACGCCCGGCGACTTCGACCTGAACGCCGACGCGCCGACCGTCACGCTGTCCGCCCGGCTGAACAAGTCGGGCAAGCTCAAGGTGCAGCCGCTGCCCCCCGACGTGGCCAAGGCGTTGCGCATGTTTTTAGCCGGAAAGCCGGCCGGCGTGCCGGTGTGGGGCGGGACGTGGGCGAGCGGCTTCCGGGCCGCGGAGATGCTGCGGTGCGACCTCGACGCGGCCGGCATCGCCTACGCCGTCGAAGGGCCGGACGGCCCCGAGTACGCCGACTTCCACGCGCTCCGGCACTCGTTCCTCACGCTGGGCGGCCGGTCGGGGATCGACCTGCGCACGCTGCAAGAACTCGCCGGGCACTCGAAGCCGGAACTCACGGCGCGGTACTCGCACCGCCGGCTCTACGACCTGACCGGGGCCGTCAACAAGCTGCCGAACCTCGTCCCGGACGACGCAACTACACCGACGGCCGGGCGACTCCCCCTTCGCATGACCGGGACGGGCGGGGCCGCCGCGGGCGAATCCGGCGTAGTGCCGGGCGTAGTGCTCGGCGTAGTGACGGGGGGCATCCGGTTGCATCGAACTGCACCGGAGTACACCGCTGGCACCGTCGCTAGATTGTCGGGCAAGTCGTCGGAAGTGCTGGAAAAGCAAGGGGATGGCGTCGAACCGCACCCATCCGCATCGACTAACACAAGCTCCCCTTCATTGACGCGTATCGAACTCTCCTTTTGGCCCCAGCCCCAGATGTCGCTACCTTGCTTCGCTCGATCGCCTCGTTCTCGAACACCACTTGATGTGATAAGTTGCGCCCGGTCTAAGATCACCCGGTTTCGACCCTTTGGGGGCTCACCTGTCGCGGGCCACTGGTGGTGACAGCGGCTTACTGACTACTGACCGGCGACAAGATGCCAGCTCCGGATTGGCGGTAAGGAGTCGTTATTGCCGGCACCCGTCCCTGCGGCCCATTTTCTTCGGCGACGTGTGAGCGCGTCGGAGGCCGGAGAGCGCTCCGGTGTCGTGTCGTCCGTGTCCCCGATCTTCACCCCGGCCGAAACTCCCCCACGGCGAATGGGGGCGAAAACCCACGTGATCGGCTCGCGGACGAAGTCGAGGTGCCTCACTAAAAACTACTGCGGTAGTAACGGGCCGCCCAGTCACCAACGTATGGGGTGCCGCTCGCCGCGATCGACTCGTCGTGAGCCTCCCGAGATCGATCGCCCTTCAGTCGCGGCGGCGGGGGTGAGGGCTTGCCCGGTTGACTGGGTCTTTCCCGTAAACCACTGAGGCTTGCCATGAGCAACCAACGTCGAGCCGCCGAACTTGTCGCGGCCGTGAGGCGTGCCACCCGGTGGATCCGGGGGAATATGGATCTGGACGCGCCCTCGGGATGGTGGGGTGACACCTTCGGCTTCGACTGCCCGACCGAAGCACTCGATGGCAGCATCCAGACTGTAAACTTCGGGCGTTTACTCGACCGGGGCCCCCCCGCACCGGGTCAAGAAGTTTTCCTGAGGCAATTCCGGTCCAGGTTTCGTCGTTTGCAAGAAGTCGTCGAGCTGCTTCGAACCGTCGATGCAGTCCTGGCCGACCGGGCCCCCGAAACGGAACTCGTGTCGAAGTTCTTCAACGAGCTGTGCGAGTTCGACCTGTACCGGTTCCAAGTCGCCCAGGTGCCGACACGGTACCTGGATCCGGAAATCTTCATGCAGGTGAAGCCGACTTACGAGGTGATCGGCGAAAGCTCCCGGATCAGCAGCCGACTCCTCGACGACTTGGACACCGCGGTGCAGTCCGCCGCCGGGGCGATCATCGCGAACTCGGAATCGGTCACAACCGCGCAAGTAACGCCGGCCGAAGAGGCACGCAACTGTTTTCGCCGGGGCACTGGCGATTGGACCGTCCGCTACGGCAGTGGCTCGTGCTTCGCGTTGAAGCGTTGCAATACCGGCGCAACGTACCTTCACTACCTCCTCCGACGGCCAGGACAACAAATCTCAATCGACGACTTGGAAGCCGCGTGGTCACAATGCAAAGCCGAGAGGCATGGGGGCGGAGCGGTACTCGCAGGGAGCGCGGGACGCAGCGGCCACGACGGCGAAGTGATCGACGAGACTGGCCAGCATGAGATTTGGAAAGCGTTAAAGCAGATTGAGAGCGATTTAGAGAAGGCGAAGCAGGACAACGATCTCCCTAGAGTAGAAACGTTGCAAATTGAGCGACATCAAATCCAAGAAGCACTACGCAAGGCCAGGAAACCTAACGGGAACCCCGTCCTTCTCGGTGACCAGACGAAGAGGGCGAGAGATCGGGTTACGAAGGCCATCCGTCGCGTGATCAATGAGATCAGCAACAGTGACCGCGATCTTGGACTCCACCTCGAAGACTGCGTCAAGACGGGCCCGACCTGCCGGTACTCGCCGAGCACCCCAGTAACCTGGGAAACCTGATTCCAGCGGATAGGACACTTCCGGTCGGCGTCGGACACTTCTCGTCGCCCTTCCTCTATGGCGGGGTAACCCGCGGCCCGGCAGCCCGACTACTTCCGACCACGCGTCCGAGAGGCCGCGTCGCCAGACCCCACGAGGTTCCCTGCCGGGCCGCCTCGTGGGGTCGTTCTCTTTCGGCGGACCCATGGCCCGGCAAGCCGCACCTTCAACTCAGCAGTCGGACGCCACCCGGCGGGTCTTCGAGACCCGGGCGGGTCGGGCGTTGTCCGGCGAGGACGTCCGCGAGATCTCGGCCAACTTGGCCGGGTTCTTCGGCGTCCTCGGCGAGTGGGAGCGCGAGACGAGTTCCAGACTCGGAGCCTGCCAGGTCATGTCAAGTCAAGAAGAGGCGTCCGCCCCGCTGCCGCATCAGCAGGGCGGGGGGAACCCTGCCTAGGAGTTTTCCGGCGCCTCCCATCGGCCGTCCCGGCCGATCGCGCGGCACCGGGCTCCCAGTGTCCCGAAAGGACGCGTCGTCATGATTTGGGGCCATCACCCCCCCGGCAACGACCCCGACGCGGTTCGCGCCGCGGCCGCCGACCTGATCGGCCGAGGCTACGCCGTTTGTGCGCTCGACCCCGCGGCGAAGAAGCCGACGTACCTCGAGTGGCCGATCCGGCCCCTGCGGCCCGAAGACTTCCGGTCGGGGGAGGGGATCGGCATTATGGCCGGCCCGCGCTCCGGCGCGACCGGCCACGCCCTCGTCTTCATCGACCTGGACAGCTTGCGGGCCGTCACGCTGGCCGACACTTACCTCCCGCCCACGGCCATGACGGAGGGGAGGGCCGGCAAGCCGCGCTCGCACCGCGGCTACATGGTCCCGCTCGGGAGCATCCCGGCCGACCAAGTCAGCGCCGCCCCGATGGCCGGCAGCGCCGCGAGGGAGCGGTACGGCCACCCCGGCCCGCGGATCCGGCACTACGCCGGTCTACTCGACATCATCGGCACCGGGGGGCAGGTCGCCTGTCCGCCCACGCTCCACTCGTCGGGCGAGCGAAGGGAGTGGCACGGCGGCGTCCCCGGCATGCCCGGGGTCGTGGGCTACCCCGACCTGCTCCGCGGCGTCGGCGACCTCTTGACGGCCTGCGGCTACGTCGCCACGGCGAAGGCAACGACGGTCGTGGCGACGGCCTTCGCCGAGGCGAGCATCGAGAATGCGGCCGTCGCCCGCGACCCCGTCGGCGAGTCGGCGATCACCTTACCGGACCGCCCGCTGCTGCACCGCGTCCGCCTCTACCTCGACGCCCTGCCGGCGGCAGTCGCCGGCCAGGGCGGACACGGCAGGACCTACGCCGCGGCCTGCGCCCTGGTCTGGGGCTTCGCCCTGCCCCCCGAGGCGGCGCTGGAGTTGTTGGTGACGCACTACAACCCGCGCTGCCGCCCGGCCTGGAGCCGGCGTGACTTGGACCACAAAGTCCTGTGCGCGGCGGCCGCCTCGGACCACCTCAAGCCGCGCGGGTGGCTCCTCCACCCCCGCCGACACGCTCAGAACCCCACCGTACTTACCACACCCTGGACGACCGCATAAAGAAAGGCAACTGCGATGACCACCAGAGCGAACCCGAACGCACAGGTCGAGCGGCAACCCCGGCCCGCCGCCCCCCTCCCCGACACCGCCCCAGCCCCAGCCCCCGCCCCGGCCACTTCGCCCCCGGTCGAGTTCCGACTCGCCATCGAGAGCACGAAGGGGACCAAGTCGGTCGTCGTCACTTTCGTGACGAGCCCCGACGCCCCCGACGGTCGGGAGGTTCACCGCGACCTGCTCGCCTTAAACAGTAGCGCGGAGCGGCGGAGGTACGCGCGGGAGGCGGCGGACAAGATCCCCGGCCACACCGACGAGACGCAGGGCAGGGTCGAGGCGCGACTCCACGAACTCGCGAGGGGACTCGCCGAGCGCGCGTCCCAGTCCTGCACCGGGCCGGACGACGGCGACCCCGAGGAACCCCGAGGCGTCGTCGAGCTCGGGGAGGCGGCGCTCGCGGACACCCCCGACGACATCAAGGAACACGCCCGCCGGCTGCTCCGCGACCCGGACCTGCTCGACCGCATCTCCGCGGACATCGAGAGCCTCGGCGTCGCCGGCGAGACCCTCCTCGCCACGCTGCTGTACCTGATCGGCGTCTCGCGACTCCTCCCCCGCCCCCTCGCCGCGATCGTCCAGGGGCTCTCGTCGTCCGGCAAGTCCTTCGTGCTCGACGCCGTCGCGGGCATGTTCCCGGACGAGGCGGTCATCCGCGCCACGGCCATGACGCCCAACGCCCTGTACTACCTCCCGCCGGGTACCCTGGCGCACCGCCTAGTGGTCGCCGGCGAGCGCTCGCGGAAGGAAGACGACGACCGCGCGGAGGCCACCCGGGCGCTCCGCGAGATGCTCTCGTCCGGCGTGCTGACGAAAATGATGCCGGCCAAGACCGAGGAGGGGAAGATCGTCACCGAGTTGCTCACGCAGCAAGGGCCGATCGCGTTCGTCGAGACGACGACGCTGACGGAGATCTTCGCGGAGGACGCCAACCGCTGCCTGCTGCTGCAGACCGACGAGCGGGACCCCCAGACGGCGACCGTCCTCGCGGCCGCGGCGGCCCGCTACGCCGGCCGCTCGGTGCCCGCCGGGGCCGCCGACCGGATCCGCGCCGTGCACCACGCCTTGCAGCGGATGCTGCCCCTGGCGGACGTGGTAATCCCCTTCGCGGGGCGGGTCTCGGCTCTGTTCGACACGACGCGCGTCGAGTCACGCCGCAGCTACCCTCACCTGATGCACCTCGTGAAGGCCGTGACGCTTCTCCGCCACACGCAACGGGACAGGGACGCGGAAGGTCGGATCGTCGCCACCCCCCAGGACTACGCCGACGCCCACCAGTTGGCCGAGGAGGCGATGGGCCGCGCGGCCGGCAAGATGGTCTCGGCCGCGTGGCGCTTTTGGGAGCGGCTGCGGCCCCGGTACCCGTCGGGCACCCTCTTCACCTCGGACGACGCGATGAGGGGGGAGACCACGAGCAGGTCGAACGTCTACCGCTGGCTCAACCAGCTGTCGGACAACAGGCTCATCGAGCAGACCCAGCCGCAGAAGGGGAGAATCCCGGCCAAGTGGCAAGTGAGGCAGACGGTGAGTCCGGCCCCGGGTTCCGGTGTCCCGGCGCGGTCCGGCGTCGCGCCGACGCCGGCGGAGGTGTTCGCCGCGACGAGCGCCACGGGCGTGTGACGCGCTGCGTTGCCCCGTGTCGCAACTGGGTTGCGACACGGGGTGCGAGTCGAATCAAGCTGACCGTGCAAGCGGGTTCGCGAGTCGAACAGGCCGAGTCGCAGCGTCGCACGCGAAGGCGCGGACGGTGAAACTCAGTGGTGACTTGCCCCAGGATGGCCGCGAAGGAGTCATTACCGGAAGACGGTTGGCGCGGCGGTCTACCGAGAACCCGGGCCAGAATTCCCGGCCTGTTGGGGTTGTGGTGCCAGATAGTGGCCTAGCCCAGTGTTGATGTCTTCTGAATCAGGTCGGCGAGCGTCCACGGGGCCGACTCCAACCCGGCCTTCATCGCGGGCGTCACCTTGATCGAAGAGTAGACCCGGCAGAAGTTGTAGTAGGCAAACGTCAGCGCGAGCGACGCCTGATGGTTCTCTCACTTCTTGCTGAACGCATTGGTGAGCCGCGTCATCCGCCGGTTGCCCATGCGGATCGTCTGGTTCGCCCGCTCGACGTGCGACGTGCAGACGCGGGCCGCGTCCGGCGAGCCGCAACACGGCGACTTCACGGTGGCCGTCACGTCCCCCGGCGAGTACCGCCCCTCATCCGCCTTCGTCGCGTACTGCTTGACCGAGACGGCGAAGTCCGCCAGCGGCAGCGCGCCGGGGATGGCCATCTAGTAGGGCTTGAAGCCGTCCGTCGTGACCTGGAAGCTGCCCGCCGTGGCGGCGGCCAGCTTGGCGGCGAAGTGCTCCGTGTCCTCCTTCGACCGCGTCCCGAGGTGCCACGCCAGCATCAGCTTCGTCTCGCGCTCGATGGCAGTGAAACAGTAGGCGCCCCCCACGTCCACGGCTTCGGGGTGCTTCATGCGGCGGGTCTTCTCCTTCATCCCGACGAAGCCCCACACCTCGTCACACTGCACATCGACGACGGGCAGGTTGAGGATGCGGCCCTCCAGAAGTCGCTCGCACCGCTCGCCGACGAGTAGCAACAGGCCGATGACCGTGGTGCGGTTCACGCCGCTGATCCGCGTCGTGGAGCGGATGGAGTTGCCTTCGACGAGCAACCGCAAGCATAGGACGGCAATGTCCATGTCGAGCCGGTAAGCGTTCACGCCCCCACTTGTGCACTGGGGGAGTCGCTGGTAGGGTAGCGGTCGCATGACCCCGCCCCTACCGCCCGATGAACTCCTCGCCACGCTGCCGCCGACCGTCCTCGCTTACCTCCGCGCCCTCGAAGCGATCGCCGCCCAGGTCGGCGCCCTCGCCGCCCGCGTCGCCGAACTCGAAGCCCGCCTCGGCCAGAACCCCGCCAACTCTTCGAGGCCGCCCTCGTCCGACGGGCCGCACGTCAAGCCCGCGCCGCCTGAGCCGCCCTCCGGCAAGGCCAAGGGCGGGCAACCCGGGCACCCCCGGAACGACCGCCCCCTCCTGCCCCCCGACGCCGTCGTCGAACTCCGGCCGGCCGCCTGCCCCTGCTGCCGCCACGCCCTCGCCGGCCACGACCCGAACCGCTCGCCCACCAGGTCGTCGAACTCCCGTCCGCCCGCACGTCACCGAGTACCGCCGCCACCCGCCTGGCGTGCCCCCGGTGCGGCCGCGTCGCGTGCGGCGAACTCCCGCCCGGCACCTCGTCCGGCTACGGCCCCCGCGTCGCGGCCACGGCCGCGCTGCTGACCGGGGCCTACCGCGTCGGCAAGCGCGGCGTCGCCCGGCTGCTGGGCGACCTGTTCGGCGTGCCGATCAGCCCGGCCGGCGTGTGCGACCTCCAGCACCGGACCGCCGCCGCGCTGGAGCCCGTCGCGGCCGAGGCCCACGCGCACGCTGCCGGCCGCCCGGCCAACGTCGACGAGACCGGGTGGCGGCAGGGCCGGGCCCGCGCCTGGCTGTGGGTGGCGGTGACCGCCACCCTGACCGTGTTCCTGGTCCGCCCGTCGCGCGGCCGCCAGGTCCTGGGCGAACTGATCCCGGCGAACCTGGGGGTGCTGACCACCGACCGGTTCGGGGCCTACGCCCACCTCGACCCCGGCCGGTCTGCTGGGCGAACCTGCGGCGGGACTTCCAGGCGATGGTCGACCGGGCCGACGCCGGGTCGGCGGTCGGCCGCGACCTGCTCGCCCACGCCGACATCCTCCTCGGGGAGTGGAAGCGGGTCCGCGACGGGACACTGCCCCGCGCGGCCTTCGCGTCCGACACGCTCTCGTGGCTGCCCCCGGAGGTGGCGACGCTGCTCGCGGCTGGGGCCGCGTCGCCGTGCCCCAAGACCGCGAGCGCGTGCCGGTCCCTGTCGGGGATCGTGGCCGGCCTGTACAACTTCGCCACGGTCGAGGGGGTGGAGCCGACGAACAACGCGGCCGAGCGGGCGTTGCGTCACGCCGTCTGCTGGCGCAAGACCAGCGGCGGCACGGACGGCGAGTCGGGCGGCCGGATCGTCGAGCGGGTCCTGACCGTCGTGGCGAGTTGCCGCCAGCAAGGGCGGGACGTGCTGGCCTTCCTGACCGACGTGGTTCAGGCGGCGAGGACCGGGGCCGCCCCGCCATCACTCGTCCCCGCCGGGGTGTGAACGCTTACCCTTTCCCCACCGCGCCGCCGCCGCCTTCTTCGCGGCGGCGGTTCGCTGCGCCTTGGTCATGCCCGCGGCCCTCGCCTGCCGCCCTTGAGTCCGCCCTTGCGGCCCAGCGCGACCGCGGCGGGGTCTTTGCCGTCGTCGGGCGGCGCAGGCCTGTCGACGAGCGTTTCCCCGGTGACGGCCTCCACGATGGAGATGGCCGTCAGGTTCGGGTCGGGGAGTTTCTGCTTGCGTGACTGCTTAGGCATATCATCACGGTGACCCGTCCATGCGCTACCAGCAAGGGCGTTGCTGTTGGCCCCTTCACGCGAAAGACCTGCGATGACACTGAACGACTTGCTTCGGGACAAGGGGATCGACCTGGCTCAGGTACTCGTGATGCGGCACAGGCCCAGCGAGAAGGAGTTCAATCGCGTCCTCCCCTGGCTCGCGGCGGAGCGGCCGGACCTGTTTAACGCCTATCAGCAGACGCAGAAGCCGAAGCTGGAGAGCAGTTTTCAGAAGGCGAACTACCTCGCCTCGTTCATGGGCCGAAGCCCCGGCAAGGCGTTGTTCGTGGGGCTGTACAAGATCAACGGCTCGAAGGAGATGACTTACGACGCCTGTCTCAAGGACCCGCTGACCGTCGAGTTGAACGGCTTCGGGATGGGCGGCAGGAAGCCGGGCGAGGAGCCTAAGACGCTGCACTGGTTCGACCTGACCGTGGATGGGTCGTTCTACCCGGACTGGAAGGGGCGATTGGTCGTCGGGTGGCCGAAGCCTGAGATCGTGTACTGTCGCAGGGCAAGCAGAGGCGTTTTCCCGGTGCTTGCGATCCACGAGCAGAGTGTGTTGGACAAGGCGATGCCGGCGTGGGACGAGATGCAACTGACTTGGAAGCAACTCCAAGTCCTGCCGACCCGTTGGAAAGACGCGATGGCTCAGTGGCGCGGCATCTACTTCGTCCACGACTCGTCGGACGGCAAGGGGTACGTCGGCTCGGCCTACGGCGAAGAGAACATCGCCCACCGGTGGGGTGAATATGCCAAAACCGGCCACGGGGGCAACAGCTTGCTGAAGGGCCGTGATGCGAAGAACTTCCACTTCTCAATCCTTCAGTTGCTCTCGCAAGGTATGTTGCCGGACGACATGATCCGCGTCGAAAAGACGTGGAAGAATCGGCTCCACACACGTGCCCCTGCCGGCCTCAACGACAACTGAGATGACCGGATCAACACACTGCTAGGCCACTACCAGATTTCCTTCCCCACCCTTGACGCACATTTCTCTCCGCGGCTCCCCGGTGCTACGCTGCGACACGACGCTTGACTGCCTGGACTTTGCGGGGGATCGGCGCGTCGCGGTCGGCCTGCGACACGCCGGTAGCGTGCGGCACAGGTTCGCGAGCTGCGGCTGAGGCGCAGCGAGATTCGACCGCCCAAGTCGACCCGGTGCTCGACCTCGCCGCTACATCGCCAATCGCGGGGTCGCTCGCCGGCGAGCGGTGTGCCTTCGTCGCGCCAGCCCCACCAGCGAGTAGTTTGGCGACCCGCGCAATAATAGGAAAGACGATCACGTAATGAACACGACGGCGTCGGCGGCCTCGACGGCCACGAGCGCGGCGACCTTCAGGGCGTGGGCCTGCAGGACGAACGCGGACGATTCCCGGTAGCTCGCGCGGCCCGCCAACGCCAAGCCCCCCGCGGCCGCCACTCCCATCAGGGCCCAGCCGACCGGGCCGCACAGGAACGCGACCAGGGACGAGGCTGCCCTGTAGACCGCGAACGGGAAGGTCAGCCCGAAGTACCCCCCGACCGCGCAGAGGGTCACGGACATCGTCGTGTAGAAGGCGAAGCCCGCGAGGGATACCGTCGTCGATAACGCGCCCAACGCCCCCGCCCCGGTCATGAGTGCGACCCCCGCGTGGTCTTTCAGGGAGCGGCTCGGGTCAATGCGGTCGAGCAACTCCACCCGCTGCCCGTCCGACAGCTTGTCCCAGAGCCGGGCGAAGAGCTGCTTGTTGACCTCCCGCTCCGAGGCGAACGCGCTGGCCTCGGAGACGACCTTCGGGTTCACCCCGGCCTCGCGGGCCACCCAACTGACCAGCTCGTGGTCGTCGGGCGCGGCCGGGTCCTTCCCCTGGCGGGTGAAGACGCTGTTCGAGCAACGCAGCGCCCGCGCCTGGATGTCGCGGACGTCCCGGCTCTTGCCCTTGAGCTCGGCGACCCCGTCGTCCCGGCCGAGGAGCCCGAGGGCCTGCTCGACCGCGAGCAGCTTGCGGGCGGGCAGGGCGTTCAGGAAGTCGTACAGGTGGTTGGCCCCCCCACTTCTCGCCCGGCCTGACCAGCGGGACGACGGCGGCGATCGGTCCCAGTGCCGTACCAGTCGACCAGAGTGCTTCAACCCCCGAGTAGACGACGAGGTTGCCGTCCGACTGGCAAACCACGCGCGCCCCGCTCCGTCCGGCCGTGTCGGACGACCAGAGGGGCCCCGACGCCTTCCCCCGCGTCCCGTACACCACCAAGTTGCCGTCGGGCTGCATGCGGTAGCTCGCCGCCGTCGCCCCGTCGGTGCCGGAGTGCCACAAGACGCGCGACCGGTCGAGCCAGACGAGGTTGCCGTCGGGTTGCAGCGTGAGCGTATAGCGGCCGTCAACTGATACGCGGCCTCCGCCGGGCTCGAGGGCCGACCCCGGGGCGAGTCCGTGGGCGAGCGGCGAGGGGTCGGCACCCTTGGCGGTCGCGAGTGTGAGTCCGCCAGCGCCGACTGAAGTGAGGAACCCGCGACGGTCCATCCACTCGACTTTGGTCATGCCGGTGCCTCCAGTGACTTCTCGATCCGCCACACACGACCCGTCGGGAGGGGACTCCGGCCGAGAGCCCGGCCTTCGGACTCCGAGCGTATACGCGTCTGGCACCCGCCCGGAGACGGCAGGATCACACCTGGCTCTGCGGGCGAACAGGGTGGCGCGGCAGAATCCGCGGCGACGTTGCACTTAGCCGTGGCCTCGTGAACCCCGACGCGCCGAAGGCGCTGGGCGGCGAGGACGGGCCAGGCGTTGTCGAGTTCACGCGGTCAAGAACCGTCGTCGTTGGCTCACGGGCCGGCCTAGCCCACTCCGCTCGCGAGCAAAGGGACCCAGGGCACTCGTCGAGCTTGAGGCGGCACGGCCGACTCCGCCGGACCGAACGGGCCTCCGGAAGCGCCGAGGAGTCGCGGTCGTCACGCGGGACGCCTTCCGCGAATTGTGGCGACCGGGTAAACTCGTCGGCTCCCCCCCCCGGACCCCCGCGACGAGCGGCTTGTACCCACGAGGCCGTCGGCATGCCCAGCGGTAAAGACCCCCGAGGGCGTAAGCCGCCCGGTGCAGACGCCGGGTCCAGTGGGAACACTACGCCAGCCCCGACCAGCCCCTGTTGGCTCGACCTCAACCCAACCGGCCCCTTCCGGCCCCCCGACTACCGCTGGCGACTCGCGACCCGGCTGGCCGCCGGCGAGTTCGTCCCCGCCGAGTGGGTCGACGCGTGGGTCCGCGTCGGCAGGGCCCTCCTGGCCAACCTGCCCGACGTCTCGGCCGTGCCGACGCTGGCGGCCGCGGCCGACGCCCGCGCGCTGGCCCTGGGCGGCCCCGCCCCGCTGCGGCTCGAGGTCGAGGCCCGGCTGCTGGCCCGCCAGCCGGCCGACGCCGTCGCCGCCCGCACCGGCCTGACGGCCGCCGCCGTCGAGGCGTACGCCGCGCTCTTCTACGCCGTGGCCGACCGCCTCGCGCACCGGAGCTACGTGATCCACTGCGTCGTCGGCCTGCACGAGAGCAGTGACGCCTACGCCGCCCACGCGCGCATGATGTGCTACGACGGCGGCCCGCTGGTGGCCGACGCCGTGTTCGACGCCCTGGCCGACCCGGCCCCGGGCGGCCCGGCGATCGCCGAGCAGCGGCGGGGGGTCATGCTGGCCCTCGCGCTGCGGGCCGAGCCGGTGACCGCGGCCAACGTGGTGCGGTGGGCCCGGCTCGCGTTGCTGTGGTCGGGGGCGGGGCGCGCGACCGGCGCGGCGCGGGGGGTGTAGAACATGGCCTGGGACAAGCGGGGGTACTTCTACGTGAGCCGCCGGGTCGGCGGGCGGGTGGCCCGCGACTACTACGGCAAGGGGCCGATCGCCGAGGCGGCCGCCTACCTCATGGAGATGGCGGTCCCCACCCGGGCGGCGGCCGGGGGCGACTCGGCGTACCGGCTCGCCGCCGACGAGACGTTCCGGGACCTCGCGGGCCGCCTCGACTCGGCGGCGGCGGCCGAGATGCTGGCGGCCGGGTACCGCCGGCACGACCGCGGCCCGTGGCGCAAGGCGCGCGGGGTGAGCCAGGACGAGGCCGAGGCACCGGCGGCCGGGGCGAACCGGTCGCACGCCGGGCATGCCGGGGGGCCGGAGGAGTCGGGCGACACCGTCGCGACGCGGGCCGGTCGGGCGAGTCTGCAGTCCCTGGCCCGCGCCGCCCGCGAGGCCTGGGCCGACGCCGCCTCGGGCGGCGACCCGGCGGACCGGGCCGTGCGGATCGCCGACCTGGGCCGCGCGGCGACCCGGCTGGCCGGGCGGGGGGCGGGCCCCCTGTTGAAGCTGCTGGCGGGGCGGGCCGCGCTGGCGGACGCCCGCCTCGCCGACGAGCGGGCTTGTGCTGTCGCGACCGGCGTCGGCGGAGGTTCGGCAGCCGCCGCGGGCCGGGTCCGGCGGGCGGAGCGGGACGCCGCGGCCGCGGCCCGGAGTCTTGAGGCGGCCCGGCGACTAACCTGAGGCGTCGCCACCAGGACGCGGCCGGGCCGCTTCGCGTAAGCCGTGGCGGCGGTGTCGCGCTCGAGGCTGCCCCGCGAACGCACACTGTGTTCGAGGTGACGCAAGATGTTGGGGATCGGCGCCGGCATCGGAGGTCGCGAGACCCCCACCATTCCGCGCCAGCCCGTCGCCGGTCACACCCCTCGGCGTGTGGGGCACTGGCACCCGCCCAACACGCCCGCCGGGGTCTACCGTGCTGCAACTCGCCGAACTGAAGTCGGGCCAGGCCGTCTACGGGCTGGAGCCGAGCGCCGTCGTCACGGTCGTCGCCGTCGTGCCCATCGCGGCCGGCACCGCGCAGGTCGTCTACCGGCTGCCCGACGGCTCGATGAAGGAGCGGCTGCTCAACGCCGGCGACGTGGCCGGCCTCGCGCTCGCCACCGCCACGCGGCCGTGGGCGTTCGACGGCGACGGCGCGGCCTTCCAGCTCACCTGCGAGGCCAAGCGCATCGACCTGGCCTTCCTGTTCGACCCGATGATGGCCGTGCACACCTCCAACGTCGAGCCGCTGCCGCACCAGATCACCGCCGTGTACGAGTCGATGCTGCCCCGCCAGCCGCTGCGCTACGTCCTCGCCGACGACCCCGGCGCGGGCAAGACGGTCATGGCCGGACTGTACATCCGCGAACTGGTGATGCGGGCCGACGCCCGCCGCGTCCTGGTCGTCGCCCCCGGCGGCCTCGTCGAGCAGTGGCGCGACGAGCTGCACGACAAGTTCGGCCTCGACTTCCGCGTCTTCTCGCCGCAGCTCGAGCAGGCCTCCCCCGGCGGCAACCCCTTCGAACACTGCCTTCGTGACGCTCCAAGCGGCCCAGGAGAAGCTGCCGGAGTTGATCCGCGCCCATGCCCCCGGCGAGGAACTCCGCATCACCGTGGACGGCGAGACCGTGGCGAAGCTCGTCACGCTGCCGAAGCCGCCGCGGGAGCCGCGGAAGCTGGGCACGATGCGCGGCACGGTGCTGTCGATGGAGAACTTCGACGACCCGCTCGACGAGTTCGAGGAGTACCGGTGAGGGAGGTCTTGCTGGACTCGCACACCCTCAACTGGTCCATCGACGACCCCGCGAAGTTGAGTGCGGCCGCGACGCTCGTGCTGAACGACCCGTCGGTCCGACTGATCGTCAGGATTGCCACGGAGTGGGAGACCTCGATCAAGTGCGGCAAGGGGAAGTTGCCGCTGCCCGGGCGTGTGTCGAGAACGCGATCGCGGCCTTGACCCTCACCCTGCTCGGCGTCAACCTCGACCACGCGGAGCGGCAGACGACGTTGCCGTCGCACCACCGCGACCCGTTAGACCGGCTGCTCTCGGTGCAGGCGTTGACCGAGCGGCTGGCCCTGGTCAGGGTCGACGCGATCTTCGACGCCTACGGCGTCACCCGCCTCTGGACCTAACCCCCCTCGGGAGCCGCATGAGCCTGAAGCCCCTGGCGCGAAGTCGCCGTCCCGCACGCCGACGTGCTCAAGGGGACGTCCCTCCAGTCGGACTTCGCGGCCGACATCACCGCGGTGCAGACCGGCAAGGCCCCGGCCGTCTACCAGGACGCCGCGGCCTTCTTCGAGCGCACCGACATCACCGAGGGGATGAGGCTGCTGCTCACGCAGGTCGCCCGGCGGATCAGCGGCAGGGGGCGGCGAGCCGGTCATCCAGTTGCAGACGGCCTTCGGCGGCGGCAAGACGCACACGATGCTCGCCGTCTACCACCTCGCCACGCGGACCTGCCCCCTGGCGGACCTCGCCGGGGTGCCGACGCTCGTCGAGCGGGCCGGGTTGATGGACGTGCCACGGGCCAACGTCGCGGTCCTCGACGGCGCGGCCCTCGGGCCGGGCCAGCCGTGGAAGCACGGGCGCACCGCGGTCAAGACGCTCTGGGGCGAGCTGGCCTGGCAACTCGGCAAGGCCGACGGCCTGGCGATGGTCAAGGAGTCCGACGCTAGCGGCACCTCGCCGGGCAAGGAGGTGCTGCGCGACCTGCTCGCCGCCTACGCCCCCTGCGTCGTGCTGATGGACGAGCTGGCCGTCTACGTCCGCCAGTTCCCCGAGGGCGTTACCCTCAGCGGCGGCACCTACGACAGCAACCTGTCGTTCGTGCAGTCGCTCACCGAGGCGGCCAAGCTCGTGCCGACGGCGGTCGTGCTGGCGTCGCTGCCCGACTCGAACGTGGCGTCGAGCGGGGACCGCGGCCCGCGCGCCATCGCGGCGATCGAGCACATCTTCGGCCGCGTGCAGGCGCTGTGGCGACCGGTCGGCACCGAGTAGGCGTTCGAGATCGTCCGCCGGCGGCTGTTCGAGCCGGTCCGCGACCCGGCGGCCCGCGACGCCATCTGCCGGGCCTTCGCCGACGCCTACGCCGCCGAGGGGTCGAGGCTTCTCGGGGAGGCCCTGGAGTGCACTACCTCGACCGGCTCACACAGGCCTACCCCATCCACCCGGAGGTCTTCGACCGCCTCTACGAGGACTGGACGAAGCTCGAGGGCTTCCAGCGGACCCGCAGCGTGCTGAAACCCATGGCGAAGGTCATCGCCCGGCTCTGGAAGGACGGCAACCAGGAGCTGATGATCCTCCCCGGCAGCCTGCCGCTGACCGACAGCGGCGTGCGCGACGACCTCACCTACCTGCTGGGTCACGGCTGGGAGCCGGTCATCGAGGGCGACATCGACGGCGACCGCGCCGAGGCGACGCAACTCGAGGCCCGCGAGCCGCGCCTGGGCCAGGTGGCGGCCGCGCGGCGGGTGGCGCGGACGCTGTTCCTGGGGACGGCCCCGTCGAGCGTGGCGGTCAAGCCGGGCCTCCGCGGCCTCGACCGCGGCCGGGTGCTCCTGGGCTGCCTGCAGCCGGGCCAGGCGTCGGCCCTCTACGCCGACGCCCTGAGCCGCCTGGCCGACCGGCTGCACTCCCTCAACAGCACCGGCGACAAGGCGGCCGACGCGACGCGGTACTGGTTCGACACGCGGGCCAACCTGCGCCGCGATATGGACGACCGCAAGCGCCGCTTCGACGACGCGACCGACGTGCGCCGGCGGGTCGAGGCGGCGGCGAAGGGGCTGTTCGCGAACGCGACGATCTTCGACGGCGTCCACCCGCTCACGCCCCACGCCGACGTGCCGGACGACGGCGGCCTGCGGCTGGTCGTGCTGCCGCCGGAGCAGTGGCACGCCAAGGAGACGCCCCGCGACGCCGCCGACGCGGTCCTGGAGGACCTGCGCTCGCAGGGCGCGCAGCCGCGGCACCGGGCCAACCGGCTGCTGTTCGCCGCGCCCGACCAGGCGGTGCTGGGCCGGCTCAAGGAGGCGGCGCGCGTGGCCCTGGCGTGGGCGAGCATCGTCGAGGCCGGGGCGGCGCGCGAGCTGACGCTCGACCTGAACCAGTTGGAGCAGGCTAAGAAGGAGCTGGCCGCGGCGAACGACGTGGTGCCGCGGGCGGCGCGCGAGTGCTTCAAGTGGCTCCTCTGCCCCGAGCAGGACGACCCGGCCGGGCCGCCGGCCGTCAAGGCGTACCCCGTCAGCACCGTCGGCGGCACGGCCGGGGGCGAGTTGGAGCGGGTTTGCCGGGAGAACACGCTGGTCGTCGAGGCGTGGTCGCCGATCTTCGTGCGGGCCGAACTCAAGTCCTACTACTGGGCCAACGGCGTCACCTCCGTGAGCGTCGGCAAGTTCTGGGAGGACACGCAGCGCTACGTCTACCTGCCGCGGCTGAAGTCCCGAGGCGTGTTGACAGCGGCCGTGCGCGCCGGCGGCTCCAGCCGCGACTTCTTCGGCACCGCCTGCGGCCAGTCGTCCGGCACCTACGAGGGCTTCCAGTTCGGCGAAAGGGAGATGCCCGTGGACGACGCGCTGTTGCTCATCGAGCCGGAGGAAGCGAGGCGGTACGTGATCGCCGTGAAGAAGCTCGTGGTCGTCCTGCCGCCGGTGGCGGGCCGCCCGGAGAAGCCGACGGGGGGCGGCACGACCGCCACCGGCGGCGACGGGGCAACGGTTGACCCTGGGCACGGTCATCCGCAGCCGGCGGCGCGGCCGAAGTCGTTCCGCGGGACGGTGGACGTGCCGGCGGGCACGGCGAAGTTCAAGCTCGTGCAGATCGCCGACGAGATCGTTACACTTTTGGCCGGGGATGTCGGGGCGGTGGTGCGCGTGACCGTCGAGGTAGTGGCCGACTTCCCGGCGGGCGTGGCCGACGGCACGAAGCGCTCGGTGGGCGAGAACGCGACGACCCTCGGCTTCAAGGTCAAGGACTGGGAGTAGCCGCGTCGGCGTGCCCGCGCCGCATGCGTCGCACGCCGGTGCGAAACAAGCCGCGACGCAAGGAAACGCAGACACCGCCAGGGTTTCCGTCGGATCCCGCCCCCGCGTCGCACCGTCGCGGGGGGGACGAGCGTCGAGAATCGCGCGGCCCCCGGCGGGGCCGGCGGGCGTACCGATCACGGCGAGTGTGGGCGCGAGACGACTTTTCGCCCCGCCAGGCTATTTCCACCCCCCTTCTCTCCGTGCGACGCTGCGACGCAAGCCCGTCACGTGGGGAATCGTAGCGGTTTCGTGTGTCGCACCCCCTACGCGGCGCGGACGACCGGGTGCGACCACAGTTGTGGCGAGAAAGCGGCCCCAGGTTGACCTCGAGTCCGAGTCGTGGGGTCCACGCGACGGCGGCAATCGTGGCATCCCCTGGTTGGGTAGGGCTGGGCGATGATCGCCGGCCGCATCTCGCGGCGATTCTCTGTCACACCGGCCGGCCGTTCGTCATAAGGTCATCGTGGGGGGACACCGGCCGGGGTGGCAAGCATGTCGGGTCAGGGCTTTCAGGTCACCGCATTCAGTACGCTGCAAGACCTGCGGAAGCGGCTGGCCGACGACTATCCGATCAGTTCGATCGTCAAGGAGTTGCTGCAGAACGCGGAGGCCGCTTGCTCGAAGACCGACGGGGCCGGGCGGCTCGACTTCGCCTGGGTGGCCGGGGTTGCCGGGGGCCGAGCACCCGTTGCTGAAGGGGCCGGGGACCGCTCGACGATCGGCCGCTTCGGGCGGGGCCTCAAGAGCGTCTTCCACCTCGGCGAGGCCTTCTTCTACGCCTCCTCGACGGCTGACGCCGAGAACCCTGGCGGGCACCCCGATAACGTCGTGAGCATCTAGTGGACGGCGGCGGGAGTTCGCTGGGGGTAGAGCTTCACCAGCTTCTTGCGGGCACGGCGACTTTGAAGCACCAGTTGATCTTCATCTTCTCGCGGTCCCAGGCGTCCTGCCACGCCTTCACCTGGGCTCCTAGCGTCGCCGCGTCCGGGATGCGGCGGCCCAGGCACTGCCGGGCCAGCACGCTCAGCTCCAGGTCGGCCATGTTCAGCCACGAGGCGTGCTTGGGCGTCTAGGGAACTCCAACTTGGCCGCCAGCCGCCGCGCCTCCGCCGGCGCGAACGCCTCGTACAGCGCGCCGACGGTGTGCGTGTTCAGGTTGTCCGGCACCACCCGCACCCGGTCCGCGTCCGGGTACCACCCGTCGCACACCCGCCGCATCTGCTCGGCGAAGTCCCGCTTCGTCCGCCGCTCGGTCACCGTCACGTGCCGCCGGCCGGTGGCCGGATCGACGACCACGAACAGGTTCGCGGTGCCGTTGCGGACGGACTCGTAGTCGACCCGCGCCGGCCGGCCCTGCGCGGGCGGCTCCGGCGGCCGGGCGTCGGCGTGCAGCTCGACCGAGCACTCGTCGAAGTTGACCCGCGGCCGCCTCGGGTCGTCCGCCTCGGCGTAAAGCTCCAGCACGTCCTCCATCGCCGCGACGAACTCGCCGCTCACCCCGCCGGGCAGGCACCACGACGCCGTCTGCCACGGCCTGTAGTTTCCGCAACTTCCTCCGACTGAGCGGCTGAGTCCCGCGAGGTAGACGAGTGCCGTCCCGGCCCGGACGATGGCGTTGCCCCGCGCGCCCCCGCCCCCAGGCGGACACGGCCATGCCATCCTCGCAACCGCTCCCCCCGTCGTGCCAGTGGTTTCCCGCGCTCGTCGCCGCTGCCGACCGGCGGTCGGCACCGCGGCTGGCCTGGCTGCTGGTCGGGGCGGTGCTAGCCCGCGGCCGGCGGACCGTCACGAGCTGCATCCGCGCCGCCGGGCTGCCCGGCGAGTACCGGCCGTGCTACACGGCGGTGGCGGCCGCCGGCAAGCAGGCCGACGGCATTGCGGCCCGCCTCGCCCACGCGGCGGTCGGGCCGCTGGTCGCCGGCGCGGAGCGACCGACGTTCGCCCTCGACGACACCCCGACGCCGCGGTACGGGCGGCGCGTCCGGGGGGCCGGGGTGCACCACGACCCGACGCCGGGGCCGGCCGGCGGGCCGTTCGTGTACGGCCACGTCTGGGTCGTCCTCGCCTACTCGCCGCCCACCCGGCCTGGGGCGTCGGCGCCCTGCCGCTGCCGGCGCGGCTGTACGTCCGCCGGAAGGACCTGGGGGGCGTCGCCCCGGCGGACCGGCCGGCGTTCCGCACCGAGCCCGAGATGGCCGTCGAACTGGTGGGGTGGGCGAAGCGCCGGTTCGGGCTCCTGGGCAAGCCTCTGTGGGTGGTGACCGACGGGGCGTACGCCTCGGCCCCGTTCCTGAAGCCGGTGAAGGACCTCGGGGTGACGGTCGTCAGCCGCCTCCGCAAGGACGCCGCCCTGTGGACCGTCCCCGGCCCCCCGCGGCCGGGGCGGAGGGGCCGCCGCCGCGTCTACGGCGAGCGGCGGATCGACCTGGCGAAGCGGGGCGGGCAGCGGCGGGGGTGGGCGACGGGGACGTTCGACCTGTACGGCGAGCCGACTCGGAAGCGGTACAAGACGTTCGTCGCCACCTGGCGGCCGGCCGGCGGGGCGATCCGGGTGGTGCTGGTCGACGAGCCGAAGGGGCGGGTCGCGTTCTTCTGCACGGACCCCGCGGCGACCGCGGCCGACGTCCTCGAGTCCGTCGCCGCGAGGTTCAGCCTGGAGGTCACGTTCCGGGACCTGAAGGACGTCGCCGGGGCGGGCCGGCAGCAGGTCCGGCGGGTGAAGGCGAGCGTCGGCGCGTTCCACGTCTGCCTGTGGGCGTTCACGGCGACCGAGGCGTGGGCGTGGGGCCGGGCCGAGGAGGGGTTGGTGGGGCACCGATCGGCGTCGCCGTGGGACGACGAATCGCGGCGTCCGAGCCACGCGGACAAGCGGCGGGCGTGGCGGCGGGAGCTGCTGGCCGGGGAGATCCACGCCGCTCTCCGCGCCGGGCTGACCGAGCGGGAAATGCGGGCGGCCGCGGAACGCCTGCTCGACCTCGCCGCCTGAGTGTGACCAAGTCGCGAAAAGTGCAGGAGGTCAATAAGCCCTTGAAACAGCACCCTGAAAACTACCCAATGCCCCAACTGCGTAACTCCTAAAGGGATGGGCCGATTATGAACTACGCCAGTATTCGCTTGCACTGACGCTCTACACTCGTAGCATCTCAATTCATCCGGGCGTAACCGCGTCGTGGAGTCGAGACGTGATCATGGAAGACGACGACCCCTTCAGCGCCCCGGCCCAGCCGCCGCACGGAATTCCGGCACCTCCGCAGGCCGCGGCCGCGGCGAAGCCGATCGCCTTCGGCCTGATCGGGAAGCACCACGCGGCGACGGCGGACGCCGGCGGCCCCGGCTGCGAGGTCGTCCGCACGTTCGCGAGCGGCGTCACGTACCGCAAGGTCACGGGCAACCGCAGCTGGTCGAAGATCGACGAATTCCGCTACCGCATCCACTGGCCCGCCGACGCGTCGGCGGGTGCCCCGGCGACGCTCGCCGACTTGGCCCGACGCCTGGCCGAGTCGCCCAAGGGCAGCGACGGCGGGGCGTCCCTGGGCGAGGCGCTGTCCGCCGAACTCGACGCATGCATCGACGCCTACCTCGCCGGCGTGGGGCGGCTGCACGCGGCGAAGTGGTCGCAGGGGCTGGTCGCGCCCGGCTCCGTGGCGTTCGTGGCGCAGGGCGGGGTCCGCGAGGCAGTCTTCCCGGACCTCGGCTTCGCGTGGGACGACACGGTCGGCGAGCCGGACTGGTTGACGGAACACCCCGGGCGGGGCTTTTGGTCGGAAGCGCCGGGCGTCCGGCAACTGGCGTGGCGGGGCGCGCCGGGCGACCTCGCCGTCGCGGCCCGGATCGTCGGCTTCGTCGTGCTGAACCGCGTGCCGCGGGACAGGGACTTCGCGACGGCTTCGCCGTTCTGGACGGCGTTGAAGGACGCCAACCAGGGCCGCATCGCCTCGGCCGAGGCGCTCCGCCAGGCGCTGAAGGCCGCGCCCGCGTCCGAGGCGATGCGGGGCAAGACGACGAAGGGGCCAGGGCCAGATGAGACGCGCGAGCAGACCGGCCTGCCGTTACTCCGGGTCGCGGCGGCCATCGTCGCCTTCGGGGTGATCGCGGCGGCGGGCTACTTCGCCCTCGCCGCCCTCACTTCAACGAAACCCGGACCGAGGCCGGACGACCGAGTCGTCACGCCACCGACCGTGGCAGTCGGCCTGCCCGAGCCACCAGGGGTGGTGCCGAAGAGGACGGCGGACCTGCTGGCCGAGGGCGGGCGGCTCGCCGCGAAGTACGACGACTTGCCGCCCGGCGCGGCCGAGCGGGCGAAACTCGACCAGGACCGGGCTTCGTTCCGCGACCGGGTGCTCGCCCGGCTCGACGAGGTCTGGGAGCAGTACGGCCGCGACGGCGACGGCCGCAGGGCGGCCGGGCAACTGCGGCCGCTCACGGCGCAAATGAAGCAACTGGCGGCGAAGCCGCCGACCGCGACCGGCTCGGGGGCCCTCACCAAGGAGAAAGCATGTATCGACTTCGCCGAGGAATTGCTGCGGCAGTTGGAGCACTGATCGGCCTCGGGGGCCTCACGACCCCGGCCGCGGCGCAGACGCCGCCGGCCGCGGCGGAGACGCTGTTCATCCTCGCGCGGGTCGAGGGCAAGCGCTCGCCGAAGGAGCTCAAGGACGACTTCGAGGCCGCGCTCAAGGCGGCGAAGGCGGTCGCGTCGCCGGTGGAGCTGCCCAAGGCGATGCCGGCCGGGCTGTACTACCAACTCGACAGTGTGATCCGCAACGCGGACCCCAAGAACGCCGTCGTCGCCAAGTCCGAGCGCGGCATGGAGATGCGGCAACTGCCGGTCGCGGACAGCCGCTGGGAGTTCCGCCTGCCGGACCCCAAGACGCAGATCCTCAAGGAGCTCACGGTCAACTACCGCAAGGCGGGCGCGGTGCGCTACGTCTCGAAGGCGGACGGCAAGGGCGACCGCGAGTTCGAGCTGATCGACCGCGGCCGCTACGCGGTGCCGCTGGCGGCGGACGACTACCCGATCGACTACAAGGCCGTGCTGCTGGACCGCAACGCGGACAAGCCGATCGTGGACGCCGGCGTCTGGCCCGCCGAGCAGCAGTTTTTCATGATCACGATCCGGGACTTCCAGGGGGACAAGAAGGCCCTGTTCGAGAAGCTCCGCGACCCGCTGGTGATCGGCAACCCGATCAAGGAGTTGCAGCAGCAGGAGGGGTTCACGTTCGTGTTCGCGTCGCTGGGCAGCGACACGATCGACAAGGTCGATTCGCTGCTGGGCAACGTCTACACGATGACCGTCGGCAAGGTCCCGGGCGTGGTGCCGCGGCGGGTCTGGATCCAGTTCCCGCTCACCAAGGACGCGGCGGCGGCCAAGGTGAAGGAGCTCAACGCGCTGCCGCGCGACGAGGTGTCGAAGGCGATCCGCGCGGCCGCGCCGAACCTCGGCAACGGCGAGGCGCAGGTGGACGCGAGCAAGCCGGCGCAGTGGATCGAGCTGCCGGACCAGGGCATCGGCCAGCCGTTCTCGCGCAAGCTGAACCTCGGCGAGTTGGCCCCGTTCGCCAAGTCGTTCCCGGAGGTGTACCAGGTCGTGGTCTGGGAGTTCGACAACGACTCCGGCGCGCCCGGCACGCCCTACGCGCTGCGAATCGGCAACGATTTCGCCACGCCGCAGGAGCTGAAGACGCTCTCGACGGCCGTCAGCAAGGCGAAGGGCGAGCCGAAGAAGTGACACCGAGTCCGCAACGCCCCGCGGGAGCCGCCATGACCGAAGCCCAGACGCCCCTGAAATCGACCGACTGCCCGCTGCTCCCCGAGGCGGACCGGGCGGCGTGCGTTGCGCGCTACAACGCCCAGCTCGCGCGGGTGGAGATGCTGCGCGCGGCGGCCGCCGGGCTGCCCGGCTTCGACGGCCGCCTGACCGAGATCGAGGAGTCGCTCGACGACCTGCGGGCGAAGATGGAGCGGAGCCACTACCGCATCGGCTTCCTGGGGACGACCGGCTCGGGCAAATCGACCACCTTCAACAACCTGCTGCGGGTGAGCGCCGAGGACGCCCCGGCGAAGTCGGGCGGCGGCCCGGCGACCACCGCCGCGCCGGCCCGGCTGCGGCGCGCGGCCGGCACCGCGCCGGTCGTGCGGCTCGACTTCATGCGGCACGACGAGTACGAGCAACGCCGCAACCGCCTGGCGGCGAAGATGGGCCTGGGCCGCGAGTTGAGCGAGGACGACCTGATCGAGCGGTGCCGCGTGGCGCGGGCCGGCCTGGCCGCGGGCGAGTCGATGCGCGTGCGACTCGACGACGCGGTCGCCCTGGAGTCGCTGATCCGGAGCCGCCACGCCTTCCCGGCGCTCGTCGCCGCGGGCGCGACCCGCGTGAGCAAGCCGGGCCTCTACGCGGACCGCGCCGGCTACCTCAATCACAGGCACGACCCGGCCCAGACGACGCCGCAGCCCGAGGCGAGCGAGAACCGGCTGCTGTGGGAGGTGGCCATCGACTTCCCCAGCGAGGTCATGCCGGCGAACCTGGAGATGGTGGACCTGCCGGGCCTAGGGGCGACTAGCTACCACGACACCTGCGTGACGCTCGACATCATCGAGAACCGGGGCGAGGAGGGCCTCGACGGGGCCATGATCTTCCTGCGCTGCGGCCTCCTCAGCGATGTCAATGTCGACGAGATCCTACAAGCCCTGCAGGAGGCCTGGGGCAGCAAGTTCAACGGCCGCGTCTGGCTCGTGTACAACCAGTACGACACCCTCTCGCCTGCCCACTTCACGGGCACGCCCAACTTTTTCTCCGGCGTGGACGGCAGGCTCAAGCAGTACCGGGTCCCGACGAACTGCGTGTTCGTCACCAGCAACACCTTACTCGCGTCGTTCACCCCGGACATGACGCCAGAGAGGCGCGCCGATGTGGCGGGCATCAGGTTCGGCCGCCCGCTGACGGACAGCCACCTCGCGCGGCACTTCGCCGCGTTCGCCTACTTCGAGGCGCTCATCCGCGGGGTCTACGCCGACGGCGGGCTGGACCTGCTGCGGGACGCGATCCAGACCCGCCTCGGCGCGGCCATCGGCCTGGAGTTGACCGCGGGGGTGCTGATCAAGCTCGCCGCGTGCGAGACCGCCATCGAGGCGACGCTGCGCACCGCCGAGCGCCGCCGGTCCCAGTCGTCCGAGGACGTCGAGAAGGTGGCGGCCTGCGCTAAAGCCGTCAACCGCGTCCTCCAGCGGGTCCGCGGCGGGCTGCCCGAAATCAAGGAGGCAACGCTCAAACTGCGGGACGGGCTGCAGTCGGTCGTTCCCAAATACTCCACGGTGGACGACCTGGCCAACCTCAGGCCTCAGGACGTGCTCGCGGAGTTCAAGACCCTCACGAACCGCCTCGACCGGGACCTCGGCGTGCGGCTCGTCAACGAAGGGGTCGAGCCGGTCTACCAGCGGCTGACCCAGGAGTTCGGCGCGCTGCCGCCGCTGCCGCTGGCCGGCGCGGACTCGGTCCAGCAGGCGTGGGCGAACGCGACGGCGGCCGAGTGCGACGTGGCGAACTGGAAGGCCGACCTGCCGCGCTTCGAGCAACTCGAGCTGATCGAGCAGATCTGCT
Organism: Fimbriiglobus sp.; assembly: GCA_043744775.1. GTDB lineage: Bacteria > Planctomycetota > Planctomycetia > Gemmatales > Gemmataceae > Fimbriiglobus. The sequence goes on from JAYTUC010000239.1 coordinate 37,422, forward strand.
CGACCGCCAACCCGATCCAGGGTCAGCAGTTCAAGGACCTCCTCGACGAGCAGATCCACGCCGTCACGCTGGTGTCGATGTTCCGCCTCCGCGAGCGACTGACGGGCCACCTGACTAAACTGTCCGAAGAGCTCAAGCTGCTGGTCCACAGCAACTGAGTGCCGCCGGCCGATCGGGCCTTGTCCTCTGGTTGGGGTTGCGCATGCCGGTCATCGAGATTCCGCAGACGTTCCTGGGCATGGGCCGCCGCTCGTTCCGCCGCACCCTGCCGGTGGTCAGCCTCGTGCCGAACCCGGAGCACTGGGGGGACGACTTCGGCATGATGGCGATCTGGGAGCGAGCCAACGCGCCGTGGCTCAAGGTCGTCGTCGAGTCGGGCGGCCGCGCCTGGGAGGACGCGGGGCCGGACGGGCAGGCGTTCTCGCGGGTCCGCAACCAGACCGCCGTGGACGGTTCCGGGCTGAGCTTCGACGCCCAGAGGTATCAGGCGGTGGTCGCGATGGTGAAGCGGGTGGCGGACGTCGTGCTGCGGGTCGAAATCCACACGGAGCACCGGAAGCTCGCCGAGGCGGTGAGGGCGCGGCGGACGCCCGAGCGGCCGGGCGGTGACTTGCACGTGACGATCACATTCGCGTCCTTCGACGGCCGCAACGGCCGGGCGGGCGCGTTCACCCACAAGGTGCAGCTCCACGTCGCGCCGCTGACCGAGTTGCCCGTGTTCGCCGGCTTCGCCGCGCTCGACCTGGGAAACTTCTCCAGCAGCGTCGCGTGCCTGCGGAACGGCAAGCAGTCCAGGCGGGACGTGCAGCTCGTCAGCTGCCGCGGGGAGGAGCCGAAGCTGGAGTCGGCGGCCGAGTCGCTCGCGTCGCTGGTGCGCATCGACGGGGTCACGACGTGGTACGCGGACGAGTCGGCGTCGCGCACCGCGCCGAGCCGCGTCGTCCCGGACGCGCGGTTCCCGCAGGACGACAAGTCGGCGACGATCCGCTGGGTGGTGGGCAAGGTCGCCCGAGACGGCCCGCTGCCGCGGCAGGTCTCGGGGGCCAAGCGCATGCTGGTGCGGCCGGACGCCGAGGCCCCGTTCCCGGTCCCGCTGAAGCACACCCGCGTGTTCGTGAAGGAGCACGACAGCGAGGTCGTGGACGAGGTTGTCGGGTTCCGCCACCGCCTGCCCGCGGAGCTGCTGGCCGCGTCGATGATCCAGCAGTTCTTGCAGGCGACGGAGCCCGGCCACGACACGCCCGCCGGGTGGCCGCGCTACCTGGCGGTGACCTACCCGACCTCGTACGCGCCGGCGGAGATCTTCGCCCTGCGGTCGGCCGTCCACCGCGCCTGGCTGCGGGCGCTGAACGAGAACCAGGCCCCCCCGGCGGCCGCCGAGGCCGACGGCGGCGAGGACCCCGCCGCCCCGGACGGCCGCGACCGCCGCCGCATCGCCGCCGCCCTGCAGCGCCGGCTCGACCCGAACCGCAAGTCGTCGCTCGGCGAGGCCTTCCTGGAGGAGGACGAGCTGATCCCGCTGATGATCGACGAGGCGACCGCGGCGAGCTTCCACTTCCTGTTCCGCTTCTCGGCTGAGGCCGTCGGCGGGCTGATCGGCTTCCGGCTGAAGTACCCGGACGGCATGAACCTGCTGCTGTACGACTGCGGCGGCGGCACGACCGACATCGCGCTGGTGCAGGCCAAGGTCGAGGCCGGCGGCTCGCGGCTGACGCTCGCGGTGCTCGGCCGCAGCGGCGTCCGCCACTTCGGCGGCGACGACATCACCGCCGCGGTGTGCAAGCTGCTCAAGGCCAAGATCACCGCCGCGGCGCTCCGGGAGAAGGAGCAGAGGACGATCCCGCCGATCGCGCTCAGCGACCGCGTCGCCGAGCCGGGCAGCTCGGCCGTGCTGCTGGAGAACGCCCGCGAGGTCGCGCGCTTCCTGAAGGCCGTCAATCAGGCCGACCCGCAGTCCCGCTACGTGCCGACCCGCTTTAACCCCAGCGACGTGTCGCCCGAGACCTACGCCCCGCGTGAGCACGCGCTGACGCTGTGGAGCTGGGGGGAGCAACTCAAGCAGAAGTTCGGCGTGACGGTGCCGGGCCGGAGCGGCCAGGAGTCTCAGCCGATTCGGGCCGTCGGCCTGGGGCTGACCCACGGCGAGGACGGCTTCGCCCGCGAGACCGGCCCGCTCTACCGCGCGATCCTCGAGGCGGTCAACGGCAGGAACCTCGCCGGCGACAAGGCTTTCGCCGCGGCGCTGCTCAAGATCCAGGTCACGCGCGCAGAAATCGACGCGATGGTCGCGCGCAAGGTGGTCCGCACGCTCGCGTGCTGCCGCAGCCTGATCCAGGCCAAACTCCCCGGCGAGCGCGACAAGGTCGCGCCGGTGGTCCACCGGGTCGCCGTGAGCGGCGGCGCGTCGCGCTACCCGCTGATCTGCGAGATGCTCCTGGAGCGGCTGCAGGTCTCCGACCTGGAGGAGAAGCACTGGTTCCACTACGACGAGGCCGACCTGAAGAACGTCGTGGCGAAGGGGGCGGTCCAGGCCCTGGCGGCGATGAACGCAGGCGTCGAGAGGTTCCGCTTCGACAGCCGCATGGCGGACTCGCTGCCGTTCGACGTGGGCTACAAGTCGTGGCGGACCAACGACATCCTGCCGGTCTACCGCCTGCAGCAGAAGTACAGCGCCCTGAAGCCGGTCGTCGTCGAGATGCCCGCGGCCGGCGACGACCCGGCGGACCGGCTGCTGCGGCAGTTCTCGCTCTTCCGCCGCTTCGCCGGCGACGGCGACACCCTCGACACCGACGACCGCGGCCTGCCCAACTTCGACGACGGCGAGGACCTCGACCGGCTCGAGGAGCAGAAGGGCTACGAGCTCTACCTGATCTGGGAGTTCGACGAGCCGATCGTCGGCAACGTGACGGTGTCCTACGACCACGACGCCCACACCTTCGGCGTGCGCGACGGCGGTAACGCCGAGGGCAAGTTGCGGAAGTCCGAGGCGGAGTCGCTCCGTGCCCGCGCCCCACACGAGCGGGGCACCCTATGACGCCGCCCGACGACGACGCCCGGCCGTCGGCCCTGGAGCTGGCCTGCCTCAACCGGCAACTGCGGCGGGCGGGCGCGGCCCCGCTGCCGGCGGCCGCGGAGGACGCGGCGGCCGCGCTGGCGCTCGACGCGATCCTGGCCGCGCCGGGGCTGGAGGCGGTCTACCGCCGGGCGGCGCTGGAGCCGCCGCCGCACTTCGCGGGCGGCGCGCGGGAGCGGCGGCGGCGGCTGGCCCTGTGGCTGATCGCCCGCCTGCCGGCGCTCGACGGCGCGCAACTGGCCGCCCTGGAGTCCCCCTTCGGGGCCTTGGCCGAAGCCGCCTGCCGGCTCACGCCCGCCGACGACTCCGGGCCGCTCGAACTGCCCCTCTCGCTGCGCAGCAACGGCGTGCGGGTCGAACTCGCGGAGTTACCCGACCCGGAGCCGGACGCCGCCCCCGTCGCGCCGCGCGTCGAGTGGTCCGCCTTCGGCGTCTTCTCCCCCGAGGCTGCGGCGGCGTACGGGGCGGCCCCCGACGCCGACGGCCGGCGTGACGCGGTTCTGCACCTGGCCGGCGACCTGGTAACGCAGGCGAAGGGGGCCGCCCGCCCGGCCGCCGAGGCGCTCGACGCCGCGCTGGCCGCGCTGCGGGCCGCCGCCGCCGCCGACGACGCCACGCTCGTGCCCGGCTTCTGGACTTACTCGGGCGAGTGGGACGAGTCGCGCCTCGCCGACGGCCCGCCGTGCGAGACGAGCCTGAAGTTCAGCGACCGCGAGCCGGTCGGCCGCCTCCTGGGCGTGGAGCGCTTCAGCTGGGGCCGGGGCGACGGGTCGCCCGGCCGGCCCGGCCGCGTGGGGGTCTCCGTGGGCCCGAAGGTCCCGTGGGTGTACGCCTGCTACAACGCGGCGAAGGCCGCGAACCTGCCGGCGCTCGACCCGATGCTCGCCCGGATTTCGACGTGGCTCAAGCACCTGCTGCGCGGCACCTTCGACGACGAACTCAAGGACTTCTACCTCGCCGCGCACGACGACCTCGGCGCGCCGTGGCGCGCCGCGGACGAGGCCGGCTTCGAGCGCTTCCGGGACCACCTGCACGAGGCCCTCGCCGAGCGCCGCGGCTACGCGCCGTTCTCCCCGAGCCGGCGCGACGAGTACCCGTGGAACTGGGTCGTGACCGTCGGCGCGGCCGCCTCGGAGACCGGCCGCGTGCGCCGCGTCGTCCGGCCCGGCCTACAGGACGCACAAGGAAGACTGATTTGCCCCGCGGTCGTGGAGGTCGATTGATGGGAGTCCGTGCGATCGGCGTCTGGGCCCAGGCCGCGCCCCCGACCGACTGGTTCTCGGCCCCGGCCTGGCTCGGCCTCGGGTTCGGCGCGCTCGTGTGCGGGCTGGCCTACCGGCTGACGCGGCCGGTCGCCGCCGACCTCGACGGCCTGGAGGCCGAGCTGGCCCGCCCCGCCGGCGGCGGCCGCACGCTCGCGACCTGGGCGGCCGCCTGGGTCGCCGCGCTGCCGGCCGACGGCTCCGACGCCCCGCCGGCCGAGCGCCGGGCGGCGGAGCGGCAAATCCTCGGCCGGCACGACGGCGCGTTCGCGGTCGCCACGGCCGCCTGCCCGCTGGCGTTCCTCGTCGGCCTCGCCGCGTCGGCGTTCGACCTGCGGCTCGCCGGCGCGCTCGCCTCGGTCCACCCGCTGCCGCTCGCCGGCCTGTTCGCGGCGAGCGCGCTGCTGTTCCTCGAAGTCGCCCGCCTCCGCGTCCGCGCCCGCCGCGTAGGGCAGGCCGTCGTCACCGCGCTGACGGCGGCGACGGAGTCGCACCGGCAGGCCCGCCGCGCCGAGGCCGCCGAGGCCACGACCGACCGCGAGCGCATGCGGGCCGAACTCGACTCCCTGAAGCGGTCCCTGGCCGAGCGGCCGGTGGCGGTCGAGCAGCATCGCCCACGCGGCCGCGGCGGCGACGAGGTCCCGGACGACCCCATGGGGCCGACCACGCCATCGTCCGCAACAACCGACACGGCGTCCGGCCCAGTGATCCGCCGAGAGTCGGGAGGCTTCATTGACCTCCCCTAACGCCTCCGCCCGCCTCGCCGACGCGGCGGGGTGGGCCTACCTCGCCCTCGTCGCGGCAACCTTCGGCCTGCTGCTGGCCGCCCCAACCGAGGGCATCGCCACCGCGCCAACCTCGCCGACCGCTCCGACCATACTCACTCCGATTCATGCGGTACTGGGGCCGGACGAAGCCGTCGGCGTGACGCCACCCCCGGCGTCCGGGGGCGTGACCCCGCCGACGGGGCGCGGCCCGATCGACCCGCCCCCGCCGGCCGACCCGGCGTTCGTCAATGGCGCGGTGACGCTACTGGTCGCGGACACCAACCACTGGCGTAGCCGGGAGGCACGCTGGGCCGACGTGCTCGCCAACGTCGTCGCCGAGGCGGGCGGCGAGGCGCGACTCGGCACCCCGCCGGTGCGGGTCGTCTCGGCGGGCGGGGCGGTCGCCGGCTGGTCCCCCGCGAAGCCCTTCCCGCGCGGCAACCCGGCACTCGCCAAGGGCGACTGGGGCGGTATCCTGGCGGCGCTGACCCCAGCATCCGCGAAGGCAGCCGACCGCGTCGTCTGGCTCGTCGATAGCGACGTGAACCCGAACAACGCCGTGCCCAAGGTGGTGCCGGTTCGCCTCGACGACCGCCACCGGGCGAGCCTCGTCTGGACGGGCTACAACGCCCCGAACGGCTTCGACTTCCGGTTCTTCGGCAACGAGTCCCGCAACCGGCTGCTGACGATCGGCACGTCCGAAGTCGGCGAGCGAGTCCAGAGCAGCCTCGCAGAATACCTCGTGTCCCCAAGCGACCCCGCCCGGAGATAACGCATGCCCGCGACCAACGCCGAGTCTCCGGCCGAAAACGCCATGCCGACCGGGCTGCCACCGGTGCCGGCCGCCGCGGGGAAGCATCCCTCGTTAAATTCGCCTGAATCGTCGGCCGAGGCGGCAACGCCGCCCGTCAGGGTATCACCCGGAAGCGACCTTGTGCTTACACAGCAGAACGCTGTCCGTGTGATTGAGGGCACCGCGAAGTCAGCCGTCAGGCTAGCCCTGAGCAAAGCCAACGTGAAACGCGACACGCTACTCTACGTCGGCTTGGCCGCAGTTGGACTAGGACTCATATCCTGCGTCTTACTAGTCGCAATATTCGTCCAGGCATGGATACTGAAGCCCGCTCCGACCGCTGCCAAGTTTGATGTGACGGCCACGGACAACGCAGAGATACAGACGAACCGGTTCAATGAGTTGAAGGCCGACTTGAAGAGAATGAATGCCAAGCCCGAGGCAGATCCAGCCATAACCGCTGCCTCGACGAAGCTGGCGAGCGATGTCGCGACCATTGTGGGGAAGTTGAACAAGCCACCGGAGGCAACTACTGTCACCGTCCCCCAGCAGTTGACGAACGACATCGCCGCGTTGAAGAAGATTGTGGACGCACTCGCCATGAAGCCCGACCCCCTCAAGGCGGACGAACTGGCGAAACAACTGACGGAACTGACCAAGACGTTGAGAGCGACCCCCACAGCGTCCGCGCCTGCCGTGGCGAAGCCCGCCGAGGTGCCGCGGTCGCTCGACGTGCTGTTGCTCTGCTGCCACAGCGCGTTCGACGGCCGGCAGATGTCGCAGCTGTACATCGACGCGGCGGCGCGGATGCCCGCTGAACCAACGACGCGGCTCAGCATCCGGTTCTCACTCGGCGAAGCCGTCCAGATCGTCCGGCCGTTCGCCCCGCGCTCCGAAGTTAAACTCGTCCTCGCGGACGCGATCCGCAAGATCGATGAGCCGAACGGTGTCGAGAAGCCGGGCCGCGCGCTGCTCAGTGTTAAGACCGACATGACAGCCGCGCGAAAGGTGGCGATTCTGCTGATCTCCACCGCGGCCGAAGCGCCAGATGTTAGCCAGGCCGGTGACGCAACGCCGCACGTGCTCATGATCAAGATGCCGAACCAATTGATCGATCCTGTCCGGCTCGAAGCCTGGGCGGAGTTCGTCGGGCAGCGCAACGGCACGCTGACCCTGTACCCGATCGCCAAGACCGGTGTCGCCGACTACAAACTCCTCGAACTCCAACTGACCCAATCGATCGCGCGGATCTTCGCATCCCTGAAGGAGTCGCCATGACCGCCCGACACTGGGTCGCCTTGCTCACGCTGACACTGGGCGGGTCGGCCACGGCGCAGGACGCGAAACCCGACGTGACGATGCCGCGGACCCTCACGGATAAGCGCATGCAGCCGCCGGGGACGTTCCCCGAATTCCCGATGCGGAACGACAAGAAGATCGACCTGATTTACTTCGCCGCGTCGAAGGGCTACCCGCTCCGCAGCGCGCCGGAGAAGGAGTCGAAGCCGTCCGGCTACGTCTGCGCGTACCTCGAGATGTTCCTGTGCCTCGAAGACGGCTTCCAGACCGACACCACGTACATGCTGCTCGCCAAGCAGGACCAGAAGGGCAACTACGCCCCGTTGGGGTGGATCGAGAGGAGTTTGGTCTGTACGAACACCTGCACCGTGGACGACGAGACGAGGATCCAAAAGAAGGCGTTCCTCGTCAACAAGCCCGAGGCCATCCGGCGGGGCGGCGAGCTGGCGACCGTGCCGATCCAGCTCGTGCCCGGCGCGGTGCCGACGCCGCCGCTGGCCAAGTCGATGCAACTGTCGGTCGTGCTGTTCATCTTCCAGGACCACCACGACGCCGCGACGAAGACGCGGTGGTACCTCGTCGGTCACGAGCCGGTGTTTCTCATGGACACGGTCATCAAGCTGATCGATAGTCAAGGTGTGGACGCGGCGCGGAAGTTCACGGCCGAGGTCGTACTCGGCTGGGTGCCCGAGGACCGGGTGTTCCTGTGGATGACGCGCGAGGCGATCGAGTTCAACCGCGACAACACCCTGCCGGCCGCGGCCCCCCGGCGCGGGGCCGAGGCACGCGTGTTCGAGGCCAGCGCCGACGCTAGGGCGTTCGCCCGCGGCAAGGCCGGCGTCGAGCCGCTGTTCCAGGAGTCGTTCGACAAGCAGGGGGTTTCCCCCGCCCCGGCCAACTCGCGGATGCGCTACCCGCTGGCGCGCCGCACGCGGTCCCCCCGAGGCGACTCGGACGGAGGCGGCGACGACCCCGACGGCGGCCTGGTCCTGCGGGTCGGCTTCCAAGGCCCCGTCATCGGCCCGGACGGCAAGGTCTCGATCGAAGCCGACGCGATGGCCAAGCTCCAGGTCACGATGAACGGCCTGAAGTCGCAACTCGCCAACACGGAAATCCTCTTCATCATCGACGCCACGCAAAGCATGGAGGAGGGGATGCGGCAGGCCGCCGTCATGGTCGAGTTCATCCTGCAAGACGTGGCGAAGGGCGGCGCGCAAGGCGTCCGCTTCGGCATCGCGTTCTACAAGGACTACGACGCCGTCATCAAGAAGAAGGAGGACATCGTTAAGGTGTTCCCGATGGTGGACGCGGGCAAGCCCGAGGCCGCGGCGTACCTGGCCACCCTAAAGGCCCTCGGCGTCGAGGGCAAACTCACCGGCGGCGGCGACCCGCTCGAGCAGGTCTTCCTGGGGCTGACGGCCGGCATCGACGAGACGCAGTTTACGCCGCTGAGTCGGAAGATCGTCGTGACCATCGGCGACCGGGGCGACCACGCCAAGGATGAGGACGGCAAGCTCGCCCAGGCCGTCGTCGATCGGCTCTTCGTCCCCGAGGACCTGTCCGACCCGCAGCGTCAGAAGTCGCTGGCCCCGATCGAGTTCTACGCGCTGCAAGTCGTGGACCCCGACAAGGACGCGGACACGCGGCAGTACCGCGACCAGTTGGCCCGCGTCTGCCGGCTGTACAACGCGCAGAGGGCGGGCCGCTGCGTCGAGGAGGTCGGCGAGGCCAAGCTCTACACCCTCGCGCAGCAGAAGCTCTTCCTGGACGACCTCAAGGCCCGCTACGCGGCCCTGAAGAGGCGGGCCGGCGAGTTGGAGGAGCAGATGAGGCAGGTGCAGCTGGGCCGCTACGACGGCATCAAGGCCGGCGGCATGATGGCCCGACTCCTCGAGAAGGAGCGCATCCCGCTCGACAAGTTGCGGGGGGGCGTCCAGGTCTTCTCCGAGGGGTTCGTCTGCTCGCGGCACGACAAGCTGCCGCAGGTGCGGACGAAGTACCTCATGACCGACCGGGAGGTCACCGAACTCGTGGGGGGGGTCGGCACGATCCTCAGCGTCCAGAAGGCCGAGAGCGACACGCCGGCGGGCGCGGCCGCGCTGAACAAGCTGCTCGTCGGCCTGATCACGGGCGACGCGGGCAGCCCCGACCCCGACTCGGAGCCGATGCCGACGCTGGCGGGGCGGCTGGTCAAGCTCAAGGGCATCACCTTCCAGTCGCCGCTTTTGCAGCGCACCGTCGAGCAACTCAAGAACGACGACGGCGGGGGCGGGGCCGCGAGCCTCCAGGAATTCTACGACATGAAGCGCCGGCACAAGAACCTCGCGTCGGCCCTGGTCAACAAGCGGGTGGTGTGGCCGGCCGAGCCGGAGGTCAAGATGGTCGGGCCGTTCGCTCTGAAGATCTGGAACGCGACCGAGACCCTTGAGCACGACCGCACCTTCTCGATGCCGAGTGCGAGTTCGGGCACGATCAAGTGGCTTTGGGTCGATGTCGAAACGGAGATGCCATGAGCTTCCGCGTGCGCGGGCTGACCCGCGGCTACGGCGGCAAGCCGGTCCTCGACGGGCTGGACCTCGACCTGCCTGACGGCCGCGTCGTGGCGCTGCTCGGCGCGTCCGGGTCGGGCAAGACGACGCTGCTGAACCTGCTGGGCACGCTGGACGAGACCCGGCTGCCGGCCGCCACGCTTTCGCTCGACCCCGACGGCGGCGGCCCGACCGACTACGCGGCCCTGACGGCGGCGGGCCGCCGCGACCTGCGGCTGCGCCACTTCGGCTTCGTGCTGCAGTCGTGCTACCTGCTGCCGTACCTGACCTGCCGCGAGAACGTGGCGCTGCCGCTGCGGCTGCAGGGGTGGGGCCGCGCCGACGCGCTCGCGGAGGCCGGCCGGGCCGTCGCCGCCACCGGCGACGCCGAGTTGGTCGCCGCGGTCGATCGCCGGCCCGACGGCGTCTCGCAGGGGCAGAAGCAGCGCTTCGCCGTGCTCCGGGCGGTGGTCCACCGGCCGCGGGTCGTCTTCGCCGACGAGCCGACGAGCAACCTCGACGCCCGCTCCACCGAGCGGATGGTGGAGTTGCTGCTCGCCTGGCACGCGGACGCCCCCCCGGCCGCGCCGCGCACGCTCGTGCTGGTCTGCCACAACCTGTCCACCGCTCAGGCCGTCGGCGACGAGTTCCTGCTCCTCGACGGCGGCAAGGCGGGCTTGCACTTCGGGCGAGGCGAGTGGGACTGCCACCGGGCCCGACTCGGGGAAGTCCTCGGCTCGGCGGCGACGCTGCCGCCGGCGGACGCGGGGGGGCCGGCGGCCCCGTTCCACCTGCCGCCGCCGCCGCCCCGCCCCGCGCGGCGGCCGGGGCCGGGGTTCTACGCCCGGCTCGCGTTCCGGGACCTGCTCGACGCCCGGCACCGCGGCACGGGCCTGCTGGTTCTGCTGACGGTGGCGCTGGTGGCGCTGCTGGCGGTGTGGGCCTGGGCCTGGCCGACGCTGGCCGAGCAGCGCCGCCTGCGGGCCGCGGCCGCGAAGCCGCAGGCGAACCTGCTCTTCGTCGATCCGCAGTACGCCCAGCTCGCGGGCCGCATCCCGGACGAGACCCGGCAGAAGCTCGCGGCGGACCTGGCCGCGGCGCTCGGCGACCGGCTCGTTGGCGTCTACCCGTCGCGCGAGCTGTCGCTGGGCCTGGAGGTCGGCCCCGGCGGCGCGGCCGCGCCGCGCTACCAGTCGATCGACCCGCCGCGCGGCCGCACCGTGACCGGCCCCGACGACCCGCTGGTGAAGTCCGCGGCCGTGCGCTTCGGCCGCGGCATCGACGGGCCGGACGACGGCGGGGTCGTCGTCTGCCCGCGGTTCCTCGAGGGTTTGGGCCTCCCGACGGAGCCGCCGCCCGCCGTCCCCTTCGCCCGCCGCGTGCTGGACGACGGCGGCCACCCGCTGACCATCGTCGGCGTCGCGGCGGGCAACTTCGCCCAGGGGGTCGGCTACCTGGCGACCGAGGCGGAGAGGGGCCGCCGCGACACGCGCCGGCTCGACCGCGAGCGGCTTGTGGAGGCCCTCGACACGGAGACCCTGCCCGAGCCGTGGGTCGCCTTCCTGAGGGCCGACGGGCGGCTGCGGGGACTCAAGGATTGGGCGGACGGCGGCGACCGCCAGGTCCGACTCGAGCTCACCCGCAGCGGCGACGGCGTCAAGTTCCGCCTGCGTCGCGACGGCCGCTCGCTCGCGGACTGGGCGACGTTCGCCGAGTCGCTGCGCGGCGAGGCGTCGCGGCTCGACCCGTCGGCCGCCCTGCCGCCGCTCGCCCTGACCCGCCCCGAGTCGGTCGCCGCCGCGGCCCCGCCGCCGGCCTGGACCGGCGTCACCGTCCACGTCCGCGACCTGTCGGCGCTGCCCGAGGCGATCCGCGTCGTCAAGTCGCACGGCCTGCAGGTGAACGAGACTGTCGCCGACCAACTCCTCACCTACCGCGAGGCCGCCGAGGAGGCGCGGGCGATGATGGCCTGGACCCTCGCGTTCGTGCTGGCGATCGTGGCGATCAACCTGGGCACGATCCAGACCCTGCGGCTCGGCCGCAAGAAGGCCGAGAACGCGCTGCTCCGGGCCGTCGGCATGGGCCGCGGCCAGCTCACGCTCGTCTACGTCGCGCAGGCGGTCGGCCTCGGTCTCTTCGGCGTCGGCTCGGGGTTGGCGCTGGGCGGCGGCCTCCTGCTCGCCGGGGTTGCCGCGGACGACCGCCACGCCCTGCTCGCCTCCGGCTGGCCCGAGCGCAGCCTGGGCACCGCCCTCGCCCTCGGCCTGCTGCTCGTCGTCGCGGCCTGGTTCGCCAACCGCATCGTCTCGGCCGGCTCGCCGTCGCGAGGGTTGTCCGGGGGCTGACGCCGACCGAACCGCCCGGGCACGCGGGTTTGTCATTGCCGCCGCGCGGGCGTCGTGTAAAACCGGGTGAACTGTGCCGAATGTGGCGGTTGTTGTCCCCTCAAGAGCGGAGTTCTCCATGCTAACAATCCCCCGGCGGGCGACTCGACGCTTCAGCGCGTTGCTGCTCGCGCTCCTCGGCTGGGCGTCCGGGGCGACCGCCGCGATCCCCCTAGCGGACCTCACGACCGCGAAGGTCCGCGAGCACATGGGCGGCTTCATGGCCACCGACGAGGCGAAGAGCATCGCCAAGGAGAGCGCGGTGCCGGTCAAAGCCGACGGGCTATCGTGGGACGGTGCTGCGACGAGGCTGACGTGGGAATACTCGTCGAGGTCGGCGCTGGACCAGGCACAGGCTTCGACCGTCGAGTCCTCAATGGTCAAGCTGATCGAGCAGGGCTTCGGCAACTACAAGCAGGGGCTTCTCGCGACGGACGACTTGAACGTAGTCAAGTCGGGCTTCCGGGTGGAGTGGGCCGAGGCCCCGAAGCCCGGCCCGAAGGGTCCCTCGCTAAAGCCCGAGGGGGGGAATAAACCGGTCGCGCCGCCCGCCGCCGAGGGCTTGCCGCCGGCCGCCGCGTTACCGTACGCCGCGACGCAGACGGCCGCCGTGACGTACGCCGCAGCCGTCATGCCGTACCCGGCCATGACTTACGCCGGCTGCGTGTCGCCTCCCCTCGCTCCCGCCGCGTCGGGTTGCCGGCTGTTCGGCCTGCTCCGCCGCCCGCACGGCTGCGTGCCCATCGCCCCGAACTTCGGGCCCTGCGGCGGCTGCGGGTCGGTGGCCTACGCGGTGCCGACGTACCCCGCCGCGCCGAGCTGTTGCTCCTCGCCCGCCTTCGCCGCCGCGCCTGTCCGGGCGGCCGGGTACGCGGTCGCCGCCGCCGACGAGCCGCTGTCCGCGAAGCACTGGGGCGACTTGCAGTCGGCGGATCGGGAAACGCTGCTGGGCGACGCGACGCTATTGGTCAGCAGCGGCCGCCTCGCCGCCGCCACGCGCGTGCTAGACCTGGCGCTTGCTCTGGACGCCTACGACTCACTGGCCTGGTCGTGGAAAGCCGTCGTCGAGCGCAAGCAAGGCCGCCACGCCGACGCGGCGGACGCGGCGGAGCGTGCGGCGGCCTGCCTCGTGATCAAGGGTGCGCCGTTCGAGAGCCTGGCGCTCGGGCTGGAGAAGGTCCAAGGCGACGACCGCGCGTTCCTGCGGAATGCCCCCGCGCCGGCGACCGTCGCCTCCGCGCAGGCCGTCGCCGACCGCCCTTGGAAGAAGTTAGCCTCCGCAGTCGAAGTCGTCGGCAAGTAGTGGCGACAGTCGGGGGGTAAAGTTGCTCGTCCTACCTGCATCTCGCGAAGGCCGCAGGCCCAGGAGTTCGCTTATTCACACGGGCTCATTGGCCTGACAGCCCGAGACCGATCCCCGCCATCTTCTCCGGTCGCTCCAAGCTGACTCGGAGGACCGAGTGTCGCCGGGAGTGATCGCCGATGTGGTCACGACAAAACGCCGGCAAAGCGTGACGTAACGGTGCGCCGAACGCAACGGGTCGTCGCTTCGATCTCCGTCCGGTGGGTAGCAACGCCCGGTGGCTGGCCAGGCTGCTCTTGGTGAACGCCGGCGGGCGGGTCATCGAGACGCCCGGCGAGCACCCGTTCTACGAACTCAACCGTGGCGACGTGCCGGCCGAGTTGTCGGCGCGCGAGCGGGTCTCGTGCGCAGACGGATCGAGCGTGGCGGTCGAAAGGGGTTGCGGGACACGGGGGGGGAGGGTGCGAACCACCCAGAGGCGTCGCCGTGCGCGTCGCGGAGGGGGGAACTACGGCACGACGTCCGGGCGGTCCTCGTTGTATCCATTTCGGAGTCTCGGACCAAGGACAGCGACTGCGTCGGCACCGGGTTTGCCCGCTTTCCGAGGTCGTCCCCGGACACTTCCGCGCAGCCTCCGGAGCGTCTGGGCTAGCTTGCCGCTGCCGCCGGTCGCCCTGGGGGCCGACTCGGGTGGGCCGGGGTCGCCCTCGCGGTCGGCGGGTTCGCGGCCTTTCAGGCCTGCGCGGACTACCTGAAGCGGGAGGAGGCGGTCGCCGCGCGGGAGGAGGCGGTCGGGGCGGCGATGGCCTGGGACATTAGCCTCGCGAAGGCGGACGGGATTTTCTCCCGCGACCTCACCCTGACGAACGGCTCCCCGGCCGCGTTCGCCGACTGCGACCTGACGCTCACCGCCTACCTCGACACCGGCAAGCAGGTGCTGGTCCGCCAATACCGATCCGACTGGGGGCCGGGCGAGACGCTCGTCGTCACCCTTTCCGCCGGCGGGCGGGTCGAGCGGGTCGATGTGGCCGGGACGCTCTAGGCCGCGGCCACGGTGGGCCGGCTGGACGTCAAGTTCGAGTGGAAGTCCGGGAAGCTGTAGCTGGTGGGAGGGTATGGCCATGAGTTGGAAGGACGACATCAACCGCGGGGCGACGACGGCCGCGTTCGTCGTCGCCGCACTGGCGGGCCTGGTGACCTGGTCGCTGCCGGTCGGCTGCGGCACGTTCCCGGGGCTGTGCGTGTTGCTAGGGGCGCTGCGGGTGGTCCGCTGACGACGCGCGGGAAAAGGGGCACCGATGAACGAGTTGGAGTTATCATATTACGCTGCAGTGTCCACCCTAACTTTGGGAGCAGTCGTCTTGCGGCTGGTCGTGCGTCTCCGCGACGAGCGGGAACTGAAACGCTCCCAGGGGGCCGCGGCCGCGCGTCGGAGTGCTGCGGACACGCGGCAGAGGGCCGCGGCCGCGGAGTACCTCCCTCCACTCGGCCCACGCCCTGTCGTGCTCGAGGTGCGGGGAGCTTGCTTACCCGCTCGGAGGCACGGCGAACCGCTACCGCTTCGAGGGGTGCCGGCGGCAGTTCGCCGGGGCGAGGCACCCCTGCTGAACGCCCCGCGTCGGGTGTCAGGCGCGCCGGCCCGGCCGGAGGCCGAGTCCGGCCGGTCGAGGGGTGCTCATTTCGACGGGAGGTCGGACGGGAAAGGACAGCGTGGCGACGGATAGCTAAAAACAAGAGCAGGGGCGACCCGCACGCCGGCGGGCCGCCCCCTTGGTCACTTCGTCGGTCCTGTCGCGGGCTATCAATCGCGTGAGTCAACCAGACGCGCGGACTGGCTCGCCGGTGGGCGAGCGGACCGGCCGTTGTGGTGAGCGATCGTTCCGCCTCGGCGGCGGCGGTTAGAGCAGGTTCAGCCGCTTGGCGGTCGCGCGGGCCCACAGGCCGCCCTGCAGCGCGAGCGCCGACAGGGTGCCGCCGACGCCGGTCAGCGCCGCCGACACCGGGTGCGGGGCCAGGTAGCTCGCGGCGGTCGTCGCCAGGCCCACGGCCAGGCCGGTGATCGCGACGCGCTTGAACCGCCAGGCCACGCCGAGCAGCGACCTCGCCGTCGCCAGGGCCGGGCCGGCCTGGCGGCACTTCTCGGCCGCGGCGTGAACCGCCGGCTTGACGGCCTCGGCGGCGCGGACGCGGAGCGCGGCGAGCCGGGCCTTGAGCCTCGCCCAGACGCCCGGCACCGGCACCGGCGCGGACGCCGTCGTCGGCGGGGAGGGCTGCGGGCGGGCGATCAGGCCGCGCAGCTCGGGGCTGGCGAGCACCTCGAGGATCGCCTCCTTGACGGCGAGCCGCGCGCCCTCGCGGGCGGCGTCGGCCACGGC
>JAYTUC010000240.1:0-52936 GCA_043744775.1 Fimbriiglobus sp.
CCGTTGCGCTGGAGCAGCGTCTTCAAGGTCGCGGCGACCGCTCCGGGCACCGCCAGCGGCAGGACGTGGCTCGGGCAGAGGTAGCCGCAGTTGCCGTGCGAGCAGGCCCCGCCGTACCGGCCGCGCTCCAGCAGCGTCACCGTGCGGCCGGCCTTCGCCAGAGAGTACGCGCAGGCGGTGCCGACGACCCCTCCGCCGATCACGATCACGTCCGTCATGGGCCAAGTCACTCGGGGCGGGGGGCGTCGGCGGGCACCCCGCTATCGTAGGCGGCGTAGCGGTAGCCGGCGCGGCCGCCAGCGTCGTACTCGGCGTAGCCGGGGCAGTACGCCGACCCCGCGTTGACGACCACGCCCAAGACATTCGCCCCCAGCGCGGCGAGCGTCTCGCGGGCGCGCTCGGCGGCCGGCCGCGAGTCGCGCGTCAGCCGCAGCACCAGGACCACGCCATCGACGCGCGCCGCGACGTTACCGGGGTCGCTGACCGCCAGCAGCGGCGGCGTATCGACGATGACGAAGTCGTAGGCCGCCTTCAGGTCGCTCAGGAGTCGCGCGAAGCGGGGGCCGGCCAGCAGCTCCGACGGGTTCGCAGGCCGCACGCCGCACGGCAGCAGGTCCAGCCCCGACACCGGCGACGGCCGCAACGCCGAGGCCAGCAGCGCGGTCCCGGCGAGCACGTCGGCCAGCCCGACGGTCACCGGGGCAAGCTTGAACAGCGCGTGGACTTGCGGCTTGCGGAAGTCGGCGTCGAGCAGCGCGACCGTCCGGCCCGACTGCGCGACGACGACCGCGAGGTTGGCGGCCAGCGTCGATTTGCCGTCGCCGGGGTCGGGGCTGGTCACCTGGATCACCCTGTGCCCTGGGCTGCCGAAGTCGAGCCGCGCCCGGACGCCGCGGTACGCCTCGGCCTCCGCCGAGCGCGGCCGCCGGGCCGCGACCAGCGACGGCATCACGTCCGGGGCGTCGGCGTCCGCGGGCTTCGTCGAGTCGATCGCCGGGATGTGGCCGATCACCGGGACGCCCAGCCGCCGGCGCACTTCGGCGGGCGAGCGGAAGGTGCGGTCGGTGGCCTCGGCCGCCGCCACCGCCGCGGACGCCAGCAGCCCGCCGAGCGCGAGGCCCACCAGCAGCGACTGCGCCGGCACCGGGGCGACCTGCACCCCCGCGTGCGGCGGCGTGATCGCGGTCGCCTCGAAGCCGCCGGACGACTTGGTCGCGTAAGTCACGGCCTTCTCGGTATCGACCGCCCGCAGGTCGCCGTCGGCCTGGCGCATCTGCTCACGCGCCTGGGCGATTTCGCTGGTGAGTTGCCCCGCACTCAGCAGGTGCTGCTCCTCGCCGGCCAGCCGCGACTGCAAGTCAACGAGTTGCGCCTTGGCCGTGCCGGCCTTGTACTCGACGAAGAGTTCGAGCCGGCGCAGGTCGTCCACGAGTCCCGCGGGGTCGGCGGGGTTCTGCGTGGCGACTTGCGCCCTCTGGAAGGCGAGTTCCGCGTCGAGTTCCTTCATGCGCGGGTGGTCCCGGCCGAGCCGCTCGCCGAGCGCCTTGCGCCGCGCCTCCAGCAGCCGCGCCGCCGCCTCGGGGCCGTCGGCCGGGGCCTCGACGCGGGCCTGGCCGGTGATCCGGGCGAAGGCCGCCGCCCGGTCGCGCCGGTTCGGGCCGGTGCTTTTGATGGTCGCGAGTTGCCGGTCGAAGTCGATCACTTCCAGGGCCAACGCCCCGCCGCGCTCCTTGGCGGCGCTGACCCGGCCTCGGATCGCCGACAGGTCTTCGGTCGTCACCCGGCCCAACTCGGCTTCCTTCTTCAGCAGCTCCTCGCCGGCTCGTTTGCGGTTGGCCTCGTAGGTGCCGCGCTTGCCGTCGAGGTTGGCGAGCAGCCGCACCGTCGAGGCGTCGAACACCGCCGAAAGCTCTTTCTGGTACGCCGAAATCACCGCCTCCAGGACGAGTTGGGCGTCGCGCGGTTCGGGGCCGCGGAAGCTCAGGTTGACCACGCCGTTGTTGACGAACGACGGCGAAGTCGGGTCGCGGTCCTTGGCCACGTCCAGCCCCGTGGCGATGAGCGCCGCGACCGCCCCGTCTTCGTCGGGCAGGGGCCGCGCTACCGGCAGCCGGCGCAATTCCGCCGCCGCCGCCCGGCGAATCTTCTCGGACTTGAGGAACGACACCTGCGCCGAGACGTAGTCCTCGACGACACCCAACCGCGCGTCCTGCACGGCGCTGCCCTCGCGCTTCTTCAGGACCAACAGTGACGCCGTGGAGCGGTACGCCCGGCTTCCGGAGGCGTGCAGCAGCGCCCCGACGGCCAGCCCCACGGCCAGCCCCACGGCGACGAGCGGCCAGCGCCGCAGGGCCGCGCGCCAGACTCCCGCGCCGCGGTCGGGTTCAGCGGCGACCACTTCCACGGCGACTCCTCACGGGCGGCTTCGGGACGGCGAGTGCGGGGACGGGGTGGGCGATCAGGCCGCGCAGTTTCGCCGCGACGAGCCCGACTTCGTGGCCGCCGAACCAGCCGGTCGCGGCGAGGACGGCCACCACCACGCCCCCCGCGCCGAGGGGGTAGCGGTCGTCGCCGGTGTGGCCGCCGGCGAGTGCCCCGGCCGCGCCGATCAGGCCCAGCAGTGCCGCGGCGGCGAGGGCCGGCCACGCCCCGGCGTAGCGGCGTTGCAGGCGGTGGTGGAAGTGGCCGCGGTCCGGCTCGGCGATGCCGCGGCCGGTGAGCGTGCGCCGCGCGATCGCCGCCGCCGTGTCGAGGATCGGCAGCACGAGTAGCGCCGCCGGGCCGGCAAGCGCCACGGCCGGCCCGCGGCGGCTGGTTTCGACGGTCAGGGCGGCGACGACCAGGCCCACCAGCAGGCTGCCGCTATCGCCGAGGTAGGCCGTCGCCGGCGGCAGGTTGAAGACCAAGAAGCCGAGCAGCGCCCCCGCCGCCGCCAGCGCGACGTAGCAGGCGAAGGCGTCGCCCGTCGCCGACGCCAACGCCGCCAAACTCGCGAAGACGATGACGCCGACGACGCCGAGGAGGCCGTCCATGCCGTCGAGCAAGTTGAGGGCGTTGATGGCCGCGAGGAACCAGACCAGCGTCACGGGGGCGGCCAGAAGCCCCAACTCGAACTCGACGCCCAGCACGGCCAGCCGCTCGATGACGCATCCGCCGGGCACGATCACGATCAGTGACGCCACGGCTTGGCCGAGCAGCTTGTGCCGGGCGCGGAGATCGACGAGGTCGTCGAGCAGGCCGACTGCGGCGACGGCGACCGCCCCAACTAGCAGCATGAACGCCGGGCCCGGCCGGGCGGTCAGGGCATCGGCGACCTCCGGGCGTAACGCGGCAACGGCCCCCAGGCCCAGCAGCGCCGCCGCGAACCCGGCCAGGCCGCCGCACAGCGGGACCGGCTTCGGGTGCAACTTGCGCGTGCCGTCGGGCCGGTCGGTCAGGCCGCAGCGCGTGGCCAGCGGCCGGGCGAGCGCGACGCAGGCGACCGCGCAGGCGGGGACGACCAGCACGAGTAACGCGGCCGCTGTCCCCACGCCGGCCCCCGCGCGAAAAGTTAAGCGTCGAGTCGCCCCAGGGTCTCGCGATCGACGACGACCGCGACGCCGCGGCCGATCAACTCGACGCGGATCACGAGCGTGCGGACCGACGCCTCCCGGACGATCACCCCCACGGCCCCGGCGAGCGGCCCGCAGCGCACGGCGACCCGCGCCCCCGGCGGCAGGCGATCGACGAGCGTCACCGGCACGCCCAAGTCGAGGACGCGGCGCACTTGGGCCAGGTCGCCCCACAGCCGGGCCTGGTCGGCGACCGCGAGCAGCCGGGCGACGGCCGTCGCCGCCAGGGCCGCCGGGCGCTCGGCCTCGGCGACGCGGACGAACAGGTAGCCGGGGAAGATCGGCAGGTGGCTCGTCACGACGCGGCGGCCGGCCCGGCGGCGGTACGGGCGGCACGGCAGGTAGAACGACAGCCCCCGCGCCGCGAGTTGGCGCGCCAGCGCCTTCTCCTGACGCGGCTTGGTCTGGGCGAGCCACCACCGTCGGCCGTCGGCCGGGTCGCGCTCGAAGAGGCCATCCGGCACCAAGTCGCGTTCGGGGGAGAGTATCATCACGCGACTCCCCGTAGGCGGGTGCGGGGGCAAGTGTGTCTGAGTGTACCGTCGGTACGGCTGAGCCGACAAGCGGCTATCGCGCGGAATTGTCAGAAAGTCCTGTCGAGGGGCGACCCTGCCAGCGGACGACGGGCGGGCGGGCCGTCCGCGTTCGGGGTGTGCGTGGCTCCGCCGCAGGCGACTCTTGGCGAGCCGCTTGCATAAGCGGGCGGGTTCCGGGCCTGCCCGTGGCCGAAAACTTCCCGGTCGCGCGTTAAGTCGCCTGGGAATGTTCCGACACTGGCAGACTAGAACCCGCCCGCTTACGCAGGCGGCTCGCCAAGAGTCGCCTGCGGCGGAGCCGAAAGCGTCAGAAGCCCCCCGCGATGCCACGGGCACAGCCAGGATGTCACGAACTCATCAACCCGGCGCTCTTTCGTTGACCGCAGGTGGCCGCGCGGTTAGCTTGAGCCACGCATTCCGGGGTGCTTCGTGGGGGTCAGACATGGGCGCGTGGGGCCACGGCCATTTCGACAACGATGACGCCCTCGACTGGGTCGGTGCCCTCGCAGAAGGCAGAGTTTGCTTGACGGGAGCGTTCGACGCGGCACTCGCGGCCGGCGAGCGTGGCCCTAACACCTGGGAATCGACGGAGGCGTTGGCGGCGGCCGAAGTCGTCGCGGCGCTGCTCAGCCGCCCCGCCCGCGACCCGCCCGACGGGGTGACGGCGTGGGTCGCCGGCAAGCCGCGGCCGACTCCGGCGATGATCGACAAGGCGAGCCGGGCGGTGCGGCGAGTCCTTGACTCATCCGAGTTGCGGGACTTGTGGACCGAGACACCCTACTCGGCCCGGTGGCGGTCGATGGTCAAGCGGCTGCTGGCGAGACTCGCGGAGCCTGCGGAGTAGCTCCAGTCGCTTACGCTTCTGGATCGCCGGGGCGTCAGCGGAAGAGTTGCGACTTGGGGACCGACACTTCGCTCGCGGTGTTCGCACGGATGACGAGCTTGCTGTCCTCGCCGCGGTCGGCCTTCAGGCCGTGCGCCGCGAGCATCGCCTTCACCAACTCGGCGCAGTTCGGGTAGCGGTCCTGCGGGATCGGCGAGAGCGCCCGCGCCAGGGGCAGCCGCGCCGCCACCGCCAACCGCGACAGGTCGGGGTCCGGGCGGACGTAGCCGCGCAGCTTCTCGCGGTCGCGCGGCGGCTCCGGGTAAGGGAAGTGGCCCGTCGCCAAGACGTGGTACGTCACCGCGAGGCTGAACTGGTCGCTGCGCTCGCTCAGGCTACCCTGGAAGACCTCCGGGGCCGTGTACTCGGCCGTGCCGTGCCGCGGGCAGGGGGTCACCGCGCCGCTCGTCGGGGTCGCCAGGCCGTAGTCGGCCAGCAGCGCGCGGTCGCCGCACAGCAGGATGTTGTTGGGCTTGATGTCGCCGTGCTGCAGGCCGACGAGCCGGCCGTCGAGGCGGTGCTTGCGTGCGTTGAGGAAGTCCAGCCCGTCGGCGACATCGACGAGGTACGGCGCGAGCTTCGGTGCCTCGATCGCGTGGCCCAACTCGTCGAGGTAGACTTCGAGCAGGTCCATCAGCGACGCCTCGGCGAGGTCCATCGCGATCACGATGTAGCCGGGCAGCGACCAGATCTGGCGAATCTTGAGGAGGTTGTCGTGCGCCAGCTCGCGGATCGATTGGAGCGAGCGGATCTCGCGGGCGGTCTGGGCGACGGTCGCGCTCGACATGAACTTCATGGCGACGAGCTGGCCCGACGGCGTGGAGGCCTCCCAGACGGTGGCGAACGCCCCGCGGCCGCGCAGCGTGAGCAGGCGGTAGCCGGGGAAGGGGACCGCCCCGACTTCCGGCCGGAAGGCCCCGAGCAGCGACGAATGGAGGGGCGCGGCGGACACACAGTTTCCTCGGAGGCGGGGCCGGCGTTCTGGCACGCGCAGGGTTATAGCACACAACGCAACGCGCGGGCGATCAACGCGGTAAAGTCGTCACTGACCAACTGAGCGGCCGGCCGTTCCCGTAGGGCATGACCCCGTGGAAGGGCGGGGCGGACGCGTCGAGGACCGCCGGCAGGAAGTGCCGGTCGCCCTCCCACATCGGCAGGCCGGGCACGTCACACAGGGCGACCCAGTGTAGCGTCCCCTCGGCGTTCGACGTTGGCGGCGTGCCGGTGAACGCCGTGACGCGGAACAGGAAGCCGAACCAGTCCTCGCCGGCCGCGCCGAAGCCGGGCCAACTCACCGTCCCGGCCAGGTGCAACGCGTCGCACTCGATCCCCGCCTCCTCGCGGACCTCGCGGCGGACGCCGGTCACGATGTCCTCGCCGGCCTCGAGCTTACCGCCCAGGCCGTTGTACTTGCCAAGGTGCGCGTCGGACGGCCGGGCGGTGCGGTGGACGAGCAGGACCGCGCCGCCGTCGGGCGAGAAGACGTAAGCGAGTGTGCCCAGGATCGGCGTGTACGGCATGAGGATGAAACCGTTACCGCGCCGGGATGTTCACGATCACCGCGGGGGTGATGCTCACGGCGGCCGGCTTGGGCGGCAGCGCCGCCGCGGCCCCGGCGTCGGGCGGCTTCTGGAAGTAGACCACCGCGGCCACCACCACCGCGGCCAGGCCGGCCAGCAGACCGAGCTTCGAGTCGTTCGTCATCGGGGAACCCCTTGCGCGAGAGTCTTTCCCCTATTTGTGGCTCCGACTCCGCCCGCGCGTCGGCCGACTTGAGGCGAACCGCGGCGATTCCGTCAGTCGGCGTTCGCAAGGTCCGCACAAGTGGCGGCATGCGCGGATGCGGCACACCTTGCCCGAAGGGCACGATCGGTCGCCAGGCCCAGGACCGCGAAGCCGCAGGCGATCACGGGGAACAGGAAGCGGTTCCCGACCTCACTGCCCCCGTGCCGGCCGTCGTAGGGGGCGAACAGCGCGAGCGTCAACGCCGCCGTCGCCAGCGCCGCGGCGAACGCCGGCCGGCCACCGGGGACCGGCCCACGCCGCGCCACGAACAGCGCCGCCAGCGGCACCAGCGCGATGAGTGGGGCGGTCCGCAGTAGCCCGACGGTCGGGTTCAGCATCAGGTCGAGCAGCCCGGCGAGCGGCGGTTCCGTGAAGCGCGACGAGTGGTCGGCCAGGCCCACCACGCCGTTGACGACGTACAACTCGCGCTCGTAGCCGGTGACCCACGGTGCCCCGAACTGCAAGGTGTTGCAGATCAGCGCCGGCAGCAGCCCGACGACCCCGGCCGCGACGACCTTGGCCAGCGTCAGCGCCCGCGGCGACTGCCAGAGGGCGAGGGCGAGGACCGGCAGCAGCGGCACGGCGACGTAGAGCTTCGCGCTGACCGCCAGCCCGGCGCACAGGCCCGCGACGAGGGGGCGGTTCGCGTTCGCGGCCACGAGTGCCCCCACGAGCAGCGCCGTCAGGAAGAGGTCCGGCGAGAAGTCGAAGGCGAAGCGGATCAGCGGCGTCGTCGTCAGGGCGAGCAGCGCCGCGACCCACGCGCCGGGGCCGCCGCCGCCGAGGGTCGCCACGCCGACCAAGAGCAAGTCCAGGACGACCAGGTTGAACAGCAGGAAGCCGAGCGGCCCGAACGCGGCGTAGAGCGGCAGAGCGGCCAGGCCGAGCAGCGGCGACTGCTTGATGGTGAGGTACTCGCCCTCGGCCCAGCCGAAGTAGCCGCACGGGGCTTCGAGTTGCGGCAGCACGTCCTCGACACGTTTCGCCTCGGGGAAGCACTGGTTGAGCAAGTCGAGGTCGCCGTCTTCGCACACGGACTGCGCGGCGGCGGCGTAGTAGTACGAGTCGCCGTGCAGGAAGCCGTCGGGGCCGGAGCGCAGGGCGGGCACCACGACGGCGAGTTGGACGAGCGTCGCGGCGAGGGCGACCGCGGCGCGGACTTTGAGCGAGCAGCGGTTCATGCGGGGACACTAGCACACAGAAGGCGGGAGGGCCGTCCGTCGTGGCTTCTGTAGCTGGCCTCTGTGAGGTCGGTCTGACTTCCCGCGGCGTTGACGGCTGCGACAGGGAGTAAGACCGGCCTCACAGAGGCCAGCTACAGAAAACAAGACGGCCTCACGCCGCCCCGCGCGGACTGTACCATGAGCGCATGAAGCCAACGCCCCCCGACTCGCCCGCCGCCGCGGTCCTCGCCGCGGTCCTTTCCGACCCGTTCGTCCGCGCGAGCTTCGCCGGGGCCACCCGCGCGGGGGCCAGCCCCTGGGAGCGCGTCGCCGTGCGGCCCGTCGAACTCCAAGGCGTCAAGCACTGGCAAGTCGCCTCGTTCGACGGCCGCAAGACCCAGACAAAGAATCTCGCCGACCCCACGGCCGTCCTCACGGAGCTTTTGGCGCTGCAATTCGCCGGGGTCCACGTCACCACGACGGCCGAGGAACTCGACTTGCGCACGACCAAGAAAGGCGCGGTGACGCTGTCGCGGCGGGCGGCCGGCAGTGCGCCGGCCGAGTTGACGCACAACCGCCTCAAGGACGTGCCGCTGCCGGAGGGCCGGGCCGACCGCGTCCTCGAAGTCATGGGCATCCTCACCGCCAGCGGGCAGGTCAAGCCGACGATGCGGGCGAAGTACACGCAGATCAACGAGTTCCTCAAGCAACTCACGCACGCGCTGGTGCCGTCGGGCTTGCGCGACCTCGGCCGGCCGCTGACTGTCCTCGACTGCGGCTGCGGGGCGAGCTACCTCACCATCGCGGCGCATCACTACCTCAACGACATCCTCGGCATTCGCGCGACCTTGCTCGGCGTCGATGTCAACGAGGAGGTCATCCGCAAGAGCGTGAGCCGGGCGGAGAAGCTGGCCGGCGCGGGACCGACTTTCGCGTGTCAGCCGATCGGCGCGGCCGACGTGACCGCGGACATCGTGCTGGCCCTGCACGCCTGCGACACCGCCACCGACGACGCGCTGGCGCAGGCCGTGCGCAGCGGGGCGCGGCTCGTGTTGAGCGTGCCGTGCTGCCACCACGCCTTGAACGCCGAACTCGCCGCCGCCGGGCCGGCCGCCGCCCTGGCACCCCTGTTCCGCCACGGCATCCTGCGCGAGCGCACCGCCGACCTCGTGACCGACGCCTTCCGCGCGGCGGCGTTGCGGGTCATGGGCTACCGCACCGATGTCGTCGAGTTCGTCAGCCCGGAGCACACGGCGCGTAACCTCATGATCCGCGCGACCTTGGGCGGCTCGGCGGACCCCGGCGCGGCGGCGGAGTACGTGGCCTTGCGCGACTTCTGGGGCGTCACGCCGACGATCGAGCGCCGCTTGGGCGAGGCATTCGCGGCGCGGCTCGGGCCGGTGTTAACGGCTGGATAGTCTTTGCCGATTCCCCGGCGATTCGGTTGGCAACAGGCTAACGAAGAGATACAGTCGTTCGCCCAGCCGGCGTCGGTTCCCGGTGCCCCCTCACCGCGACGCCCGGCCCCTCGCACTCCCGTCCTGGACCGCGCCAACAGCCGTCCGGCCCGCCCCCGCCCTTTCCGTGGTGAAAGAGAGGGGTCGCCCGGACCGGGAGAAGTACGCCCATGACGTTTGCCCGCCGGTTGCTCCTCGTCGGCTGCGACCACCGCTTCAGCCAGGGGGTGCAGACGCACCTCCACAAGACGTTCCTGCTCAACGCCCCAGTCGTGCGGCCCGACGACTTGGCCAACCTCGTGACCCGCGACACCGACGGCGTGGTGCTGTTCCTCGCCTCGGTGCCGGCCGACGCCGAGCGCGTTGAGCGCGCGGTGCGCGAGTTGAAGTTGCAGGGGCTGCCGCCACGCGTCGGGGTGCTGTTCCACGAGGACGGCGCGACGGCCCGGCAGTTCGAGGCGCTCTCCGCCCACGTCGAGGGGGCGTTCGCGTGGGGCACGCAGTTGCGCGAGCTGAACGCCTGGCTGCGCCGCGCCGTCACCCCCGGCGCGCCGTTCATCGACCCCGCCCACGAGACGGCGACCGAGCGCGTCCGCCGCAAGCTGCTGGCGCTCACGCCGTCGCTGACGCACCTGACCGACCAGCTCGACATCGCCGCGGCCCACGACGTGACGGTGCTGATCGAGGGCGAAACCGGCACCGGCAAGACGCACCTGGCGAAGCTGATCCACGACTGCTCGGCGCGGGCGTCGCACCGCTTCCTCGTCGTCGCCTGCGGCACGCTCTCGGGCAACCTGATCGCCTCGGAGTTCTTCGGCCACGTCAAGGGCGCGTTCACCGGCGCGGACGGGGCCAAGGTCGGCAAGTTCGCCGCGGCGGGTCACGGCACGCTGCTGCTCGACGAGATCGACACGCTGGGCCTCGACCACCAGGCGAACCTCTTGCGCGTCATCGAGACGGGCGAGTACGAGCCGGTCGGTGGCAACGACACGCAGACGTGCCAGGCGCGCATCGTCGCGGCGACCAACTGGAACCTCGCCGAGGCCGTCGAGCGCGGCACGTTCCGCCGCGACCTCTACTACCGGCTGCACGTCATCACCTTCCACCTGCCGCCGCTGCGCAACCGGCCGCAGGACATCGGCCCGCTGGCGCGCGGCATGGCGGTCAAGTACAGCGCGCGCTTCGGCAAGAAGATCTACGCCCTGCACCCGGACGCCCAGCGCGCCCTCGAACACTTCCCGTGGCCGGGCAACATCCGCCAACTGGAGAACGTCGTGCAGCAGGCGGTGCTGAGTTGCGCCGGCGACACGCTGACGCTGGCGCAACTGCCGGCGACGGTCCACGCCAAGCCGGCCG
The DNA here is from genome assembly GCA_043744775.1 of Fimbriiglobus sp. Lineage (GTDB taxonomy): Bacteria > Planctomycetota > Planctomycetia > Gemmatales > Gemmataceae > Fimbriiglobus. The sequence goes on from JAYTUC010000240.1 coordinate 10,792, forward strand.
AGGGCCGCGCCGAGGGGGCGGCGTCCGGCCCGGCGAGTTCGCTCGCGCAGAACCGCGAGGCGACGGAGCGGGCGACGATCGTCCGCGCCTTGGAGAAGGTCGCGTTCTCGCGCACCCGCGCGGCCCAACTGCTGGGGGTGAGCCGGGTGACGCTGTATAAAAAGATGAAGAAGTACGGGCTGCTGACGAAGCCGACCGGCCTGGTGGCGGTCGATCGCCCGGCGTAACCGGGTGCGAACTGCTGAGAAGAAATTTGCCGCGGAGTCGCAGAGACGCGGAGAAACCAAATTCAAGTTTAAGTTTTGGTCTTCTCCGCGTCTCTGCGCCTCCGCGGCAAAACGGTTTTCCCAGACCCAACACCCCATACCCGACGGCCCTGAGCATGACCGACGACTCCGAACTCTACTACTTCTGCAAGCCCACGGGCGACCTCCCGGCGAGTCTGCCGACCGAGTTCGTGCCGGTCACCGAGTTCCTCGCCGACGAGCCGGCGTGCACGATGCTCTGGGAACTCCTCGAGACGCAGTTCCGCACCCGCAGTAAATTCCTCGCCATCTGGCGGACGGTCAGCTTCGTCGCCCTGCACCGTGACGCAGACGGCACGCTCGACGGCTTCCTGCTGGTGTCGGCCCCGGTCAACTGGCAGATCGATTACGTCGTCGTGAGGCCGGACGCGCGGGGCAAGGGCGTCGCCGGGGCGCTCGTGCGGGCCGCGGTGACGCAGGCCTTCCGCCACGGCGCGCCGTATGTCATGCTGACCAGCAAGGCGAGCCTGCGGCCACTCTACGAGTCGTGCGGCTTCACGCCGGTCGCTGCGGCCGCGCTAGCGGTTCCCGGCGAGCGGCGGGTGTAAGCCCGCTGTCGACCGCCCGGCATGGGGACAACAGCCCCGTGCGAGCGCGGGAGCCTCCCGCGGGTTGCGTCCCCCACGTCGGCAAGAATACAGCGGGCTGACGCCACGCCGCTCACCGGGAAAATTGTCGACCACCAACAAGGAACTTCCCATGTGCGGCATCATCGGGTTCACCGGGACGACCGAGGCGACCCCCATCCTCATGGAGGGGCTGCGGCGGCTCGAGTACCGAGGCTACGACAGTTCGGGCGTCGTCGTCGGCAGCGGCACCAAGCTGACGATGCGCAAGAAGGCCGGGCGCATCGCCGAGTTGGCGAAGCACCTCGCCGCGTCCCCCGCGCCGGGGACGTGCGGCATCAGCCACACCCGCTGGGCGACCCACGGCCCCGCCACCGACGCCAACGCCCACCCGCACTTCGACACCGACGGCAACGTGGCCGTCGTGCATAACGGCGTCATCGAGAACTACATGGCCCTGAAGCAGACGCTTCAGGACGCCGGCACGGTGTTCCGCTCCGACACCGACACCGAAGTCCTCGCCCACCTCATCGGCCGCTACTACCAGGACGACCTGCTCGGCGCGGTCATCGCCGCGCTCGCCCACGTCAAGGGCACCTACGGCGTCGCGGTGGTCTGCCGGCGCGAGCCGGGGGTGATCGTCGGCGCGCGCCTCGGCAGCCCGCTGGTCATCGGCATCGGCCCCGACGGCCACTACCTCGCCTCCGACGCCAACGCCCTGGCCGGGTACGCGACGCAGGTCGTCTACCTCAACGACCGCCAGGTCTGCCAGCTCGACGCCGAGAGTTGGGTCATCCGCAACCAAGACCTCGACACCGTCGATTCCCCGCTGCTCGACATCGCCCAATTCTTGGGCGGCGGCGACTCGGAGTTGAACGGCTACCCGCACTTCATGCTCAAGGAGATTTACGAGCAGCCCGAGACGGTCGCCAACGCCATGCGCGGCCGGCTCGACGACGGCGACGCCACGGCCCACTTCGGCGGCCTGAACCTCGACAGCAAGCAGTTGCGCAGCATCGACCGCGTGCTGATGACCGCCTGCGGCACGAGCTACCACGCCGGGATGGTCGGCGAGTACCTGTTCGAGGAGATGGCGCGGATGCCGGTCGAGGTCGAGTACGCCAGCGAACTGCGCTACCGCAACCCGCCGATCGGCCGCGACACCATCGTGCTGGCCATCACGCAATCCGGCGAGACGGCCGACACGCTCGCGGCGCTGCGCGAGTCGAAGCGCATGGGGCACACGACCCTGGCGATTTGCAACGTCGTCGGCAGTTCGATCGCGCGCGAGGCCGAGGGCGGCGTCTACCTGCACGCCGGCCCCGAGATCGGCGTCGCGAGTACCAAGGCGTTCACGTCGCAGACGGTGACGCTGGCGATGTTGGCGCTGTACTTCGGCCGGATGCGGCACCTCTCGCACGCCCAGGGCACCGAGATCATCCGCGAGCTACGTCGCCTCCCCGAAGTCTTGCGCGAGACGCTGCGCTGCCACGACCGCGTCAAGGAGATCGCCCGCAAGTACGCCCACGCCACGTCGATGCTGTTCCTCGGCCGGCAGTACCTGTACCCGTGCGCTTTGGAGGGGGCGTTGAAGCTCAAGGAGATCAGCTACCTGCACGCCGAGGGCTACCCGGCCGCGGAGATGAAGCACGGGCCGATCGCGCTGGTGGACGCCGACACGCCGAGCGTGTTCCTGGTGCCGCGGGGCAGCGTGTTCGACAAGGTGATGTCGAACATGCAGGAGATCAAGGCCCGCGGCGGCCCGGTGATCGCGGTCTGCAGCCCCAACGACCGCGAGGTCGGCTTCCTGGCCGACGACGTGATCCCGGTCCCGGACGTGCCGGAGTACCTGCAGCCGATCGTGGTGAGCATCCCGCTGCAACTGCTGGCCTACGAGATCGCGCTGGTGCGTGGCTGTGACGTGGACAAGCCCCGCAACCTGGCGAAGAGCGTCACGGTGGAGTAGTTCCCGGCGAGCCGGAAGCGTCAGCGCCCGGAGTCTTCGCACGCTCAAGAACTCCGGGCGCTGACGCTTCCGGCTCGCCTCGGCCAAAACTCCGGGCGCTGACGCTTCCGGCTCGCCCCGGTCAGTACCCCGAGTCCGGGGCGTAGTTCTCGTAGCGCATGTACTGCTTCAGGTAGCGCAGCGTCATCTCGCCGGTCGGGCCGTTGCGCTGCTTGCCGATGATGATCTCGAGCACGTCGTCCTCCGTGCCGCCGTCGAACTTGCCGGGGCGGTGCAGCAGCATCACCGTGTCGGCGTCTTGCTCGATCGATCCCGACTCGCGCAAGTCGCTCGTCCGCGGCTTGTGGTCCTGCCGCTCCTCGCTACTGCGGTTCACCTGCGCCAACGCCACCACCGGCACCAACAACTCTTTCGCCAGGAACTTCAGCCGGCGGCTGATCTGGGCGACTTGCTCCTGCCGGGGGTCGCGGCGGTTCTCCGGCTCGATGAGTTGCAGGTAGTCGATGACCACGAGCTTGATGCCGTGGCGCAGCTTCAGGCGGCGCGAGTTGGCCGAGATGCGCAGCATCGTCTGCGCCGGCGAGTCGTCGATGAACAGCTTGACGAAGCCGTCGCGGGCGTTGCCACGCAGTTGGTCGCCGGCCGTCATCAACTTTTGGATCTCGTCGGAGTTCATCATCCCCTTGCGCAGCCGGTGGCTATCGACGCGGCCCTGGCAACACAGCAACCGCTCGGCGAGTTCGAGCCGAGACATTTCGAGCGACACGAAGAAGACCGGCTGGCGCTCCTCGATGATGATGTGCCGGACGATGTTGAGCGCGAATGCGGTTTTGCCGACGCCCGGCCGCGCGGCCATGATGACGAGTTCGCTGTTGTGCAGCCCCGCCGTCATGTTGTCGAGGTCGGTGTAGCCGGTGCCTAGGCCGGTCACGTTGAGGTGGGACTTGCCGGCGCGCTCGTCGATGCGGGTGAACGTGTCGCGCAGGGTCGTTTCGAGGGTGAACGTCTCGCCGGTCGTGCCCTTCTCGGCGATCTCGAGCACCTTGCGCTCGGCCATGCCGATGAGTTCGTCGGCACTCGTCACGCCGTCGTAGGCGTCGCGCAGCAACTCCGTGCTCGTGTGGATCAGGTTACGGATCAGCGCCTTTTCGCGGACGATGCGGGCGTAGTACTCGGCGTTGGCGGCCGTCGGGGCGGCGTCCCAGAGTTCGCCGATGTACGACGCCCCGCCGATGTCCTCGATCTGCTTCTTGGCCTTCAGGCACTCGAAAAGGATCACCGGATCGACCGGCTTGCCGTCGTTGTACAGCTCGAGAATGGCGGTGAAAATCTTCTGGTGGGCGTCGAAGTAGAAGTTGTCCGGCCGGATGATTTGCAGCAAGTCCGAGAGCACCTGGTTGTCGCGCAGCACACTGCCGATGACGCTCTTCTCGGCGTCGCGGCTCTGCGGCGGCATCCGCTCGGGGCTGGTGGACTCGAACGACATGGGCGCGGCCTCGGTGAGAAGTGCGTTGTGCTACCACGATTCCGCCCCGCGGTGCAATGTCAGCAGGGCGGGGCCGCGACCCCAAGGGGCTTCCGACGGCGTAGCCAGTCTGTTACGATGGCCCGCACACTTTCCCCCTCGGCAGGACCGCGCATGGCCCGCTCCCTGACTTCGCCCGACCAACTGCTCCGCGTCGCCCGCACGGCCTGGGGTGTCCTTAGCAAGCTGCCGCCGCGGCTACGCTTCGGGCTGATCGCCGTTGTCGTGCTCGTGGGGTTGGGCGTGCTAGTCGTCAGCCGGCCGCCGGCGCTCCTGGGGCCGGTGTTGGGGCCGGAGCCGACGCCCGAAACCGTCGAGGCGAGCGGGCTGAACGCCGACGGCACCGGCAGCTTCTTCTTCGCCTTCTGGAACGTCGAGAACCTGTTCGACGACAAGGACGACAAGCGGCGCAGCGTCGATGAGGAGTTCGACAACCCCTTCGCCGCCAACGACGCGATGCGCCAGGAGAAGCTCGACCACCTCGCCAAGGTGCTGCTGGCGATGAACGGCGGCCAAGGCCCCGACCTGATCGCCTGCTGCGAGGTCGAGAGCGTCCGCGCCGCCGACCTCTTGAAGGGCACGCTGAACAAGCACCTCGACGACGCCAAGGCCGACCCCAAGCTGAAGTACACGCAGGTCGTGATGAAGAACCTCGACGCCGGCCGGCACATCGCCCCGTGCCTGATCACGCGCCTCAACGTCTCGCCGAACTACACCCGCTTGCACGGCGGCAACCTGCGCATCCTCGAAGGCCGGCTGTTCGTCAACGGCCACGAGCTGATCGTGATCGCCTCGCACTGGACCTCGCAACTCAAGCAGCGCAACGGCAGCGACGGCGACTCGGGCCGCGAGAAGTACGCCGAGACGATCTACAACCTCGTCGAGCGCACCACCCAGAAGAACCCCAAGGCCGACTTCCTGATCTGCGGCGACTTCAACGACACGCCCGACTCGGACCCGGTCGTCAAGGGGCTGCACGCGACCGGCGACCGCGCGACGGTGAAGGTCACCGAAAGCGAGCCACGCATCCTCGACCTGATGGCGGGCAAGAGTGCGGCGAGCTTCGGCACGATCTGGTACGGCGGCAAGCCCCTGATCTACGACCACATCTGCGTGTCGCCGGGGATGCTCGACGGCGAGGGCTGGTCGATCGACCCGGACAGCGTGCAGACGTACACCAAGGGCCTGATGCGCGGCACGCGGCGCGAGCCGTGGCGCTTCGGCAGCCCGAACTCGTCCCCGGTGGGCGGCCGCGGCTACAGCGACCACTTCCCCGTGACCGCGACGCTCAAGCTGGCGGCGAAGAAGTGACGGCGTACAAGGCGCGAGCCGTTGACATCCACTCCGATCAGAGTTAGAATGCCAACATGGATTACGACAAATTCATTACAACGGAGGCGGGCAAGCGGAGCGGCCAGCCGTGCATCCGCGGCATGAGGCTCGCCGTGCGCGACGTGCTGGAGTACCTGGCCGGTGGGATGACGTTCGACGAGGTCTTGGCCGACTTCCCCGAACTAACGCCCGAGGACATCCGGGCCTGCCTGGCGTTCGCCGCCGACCGCGTCTGGCGGCAATCGGCGTGACCCTGCTCTTTGACCAGAATCTCTCCCGGCGGTTGCCCCGACTCCTGGCGGCCGAGTACCCCCGAAGTGAGCAGGTCGTCGGGGCGGGCTTGACCGGGGCCGACGACCAAGCGGTCTGGGACCACGCCGCGGCGCGGGGCCTAGCGGTGGTGTCCAAGGACTCCGACTTCCGGGACTTGTCAATTCTCCACGGACCCCCGCCGCAAGTCGTCTGGCTCCGCATCCGCAACTCGCCGACCGCCGCTGTGGTCGCGTTACTGCGTGACCGGGCTGCGGATGTGGCAACATTCCTGGCGGACCCGACACTCGGAGTGTTAGAGTTGCCGTAGCGCTCGCCCGCCACCCTACAGCGACGCCCGGCGGACCGGCTTCGTCTGCGCGATCACGGTACTCGGCTCGGCGCAGCCGCCGGCGGTGGGGAGCATCTTGTTCGGGCTGCAGCGGTTCGTCGGGTTGAACGCACTTCGCAGGCGTACGAAGTACGACAGGTCGGCGGGGGTGAACAGCTTCGGCATGAAGTCGAGCTTCTCGACGCCGATGCCGTGCTCGCCGGTCACGCTGCCGCCCAACGCGATGCACTCGTCGAGGATCGCCGCACTCGCCGCCAACACCCGGCGTACCTGGTCGGGCACACGCTCGTCGAAGAGCAGCACGGGGTGGATGTTGCCGTCGCCGGCGTGGAAGACGTTGGCAATGAGAAGGTCGTACTTCTTCGCCGTCGCCTGGATGTGCCGCAGGATTTGCGGCAGTTTCGTGCGCGGCACGACGCCGTCTTGCGTGCAGTAGCTGGGGAAGCCGAGGCGGCCGATGGTGCCGAACGCCTGCTTGCGGGCCTTCCACAGGGCCAGCCGCTCCGCCTCGCCGTTGGCCTTGCGCACCTCGCGGGCGTGGTTGGCCAGGGCGACGGCCTCGATGCGGTCGGCCTCGTCTTGCAGGCCCACTTCGAGGCCATCGACTTCCATGATGAGGACCGCGGCGGCGTCGAGCGGGAAGCCAAGGTGGAACGCCGCCTCGACGGCCCCCAGGATTGTCTGGTCGAGCAGCTCCAAGGCCGCGGGAACGATGCCCGCGCCGATGATGTCCGAGATGGTGTTGGTCGCGTCGTCGATGCTGTCAAAGACCGCCAGCAGCGTCCGTGTCGCCTCCGGGTTGCGCGTCACCCGCACCCAGACTTTGGTGACAATGCCGAAAGTCCCCTCGCTGCCGACGATCGCCCCGGTCAGGTCGTAGCCGGGCGTGTCCTCGGTTGGGCCGCCGGTGACGACGACGCGGCCGTCGGGCAGGACCATCTCGACGCCGAGGATGTGGTTCACCGTGACGCCGTACTTGAGCGTGTGCGGGCCGCCGGAGTTGGTCGCGACGTTGCCGCCGAGCGTACACGCCCCCTGCGAACTCGGGTCCGGCGCGTAGTGGTAGCCTAGCGGCCTCAACTGGTTCGTCAGCCAGACGTTCACGACCCCCGCTTCGACAACGGCGTAGCGGTCGCGGACGTTGACTTCGAGAATCTTCTTGAGCCTTGAGGTGCCGACCATCACCCCGCCGCCGACGGGGACGCAGCCGCCGGCGAGCGACGTGCCGGCCCCGCGCGCCATGAACGGCACGTCGAACTCGACGCACGCCTTGACGATCTCGACGACCTGTGCGGTCGAGTCGGGGAAGACCACAACATTCGGCGGGTTCTTCTCGACGGTGAACCCGTCGCACTCGTACACGGCCATCTCGGCCCGCGAAGTCAGCACCCCGGCCGGCCCGACGATCGCGCGCATTCGCTCGATGAGCCGCGGCACCTTGTCGGCGGCGACCGGCGGCAAGTCGTGGGCGTGGCCGAACGTCGCGGGGGCCTCGGTCAGCGTCATGGGCGGTCACCGCAATAGGTTCAGGCGAGCGGCGTGGCGTCAGCCCGCTGTTTACGACCCAACGTGGGAACGGCTACCCCGTGCGAGCGCCGAAACTCCCCGTGGGTTGTCGGGCCCGTGCCAGGGGGAAAACAGCGGGCTTACGCCACGCCGCTCGCCGGGAATCCCGCTCGCACATACGTATGGCCGCGGTCAACCTCGTCCATGCCGAGGCTCCGGCACATGCCGATGGCGGCCTCGTCGGCGGCGTTGACCTGTAACTCCGCGGCGGCGAAGAACTGGTCCTGCAGGAACCGCAAGACGTGCGACACGAGCAACTTGCCCAGGCCCAGCTTCCGCAAGTCCGAGCGCACCTGCACGTCCAGAATCCCCGCCGTGGGGCAGTTCCAGCGCCAGGCGAAGCCCTCGAGGTCCCAGACGATCGCGCGGGCCGCCGGCATGGAGGTCAGCTTGTCGAACAGCCGCAGCTCGACGGGTTCCAGCACCCCCCACTGGCAGTCCTGCCACCAGTGCGACACGTTGGACACCTTGAGGGTTTGGGCCTCGTAGCGGCGGCGGAGCATCCCGAAGCGACTGTCGGCGATCGTCAGCGGCGAGTCGAGGCGCTTCTGGAAGACCAGCGTCGTCGCGGCCGGGGCGAAGCCGAGCGCACTCAAGAACGGGGCGTAGTCGCCGTCGCTCGCCAACAGGCCCGGCGAGTTGCTGCCGCCGTAAAGGCCGAACAGGTACGGCGAGTCGGGCCACATCGACCCGACCGTGACCCGCGTGGCCCCGCGCCGCCGCAAGTCGGCCTCCGCGCGGGCCAGCAGTTCGCGGCCGACCCCGCGGCGGCGGTGCTCCGGGTGGACCGCCACCAGACACACGACCCCGTGCGACTTGTCAAGCGCGGCGTACTCGGCGTTCGGGCCGAAGCCGGAGAGCGCGAAGCCGACTGGCTTGTTGGTCGCGTCGTCGATCGCCAGGAGTAAGTCGCCGTTGGTGTAGAACGGCTTGCTGAAGACCCAGCGCTCGAAGGCGAGTGGCGTGCGGACGGGGTACGTACCTCGGCCGGCCACTGCGTCGTTCCACAACTGCACCAGCGCCGGCGGGTCGGTGTTGCGGGCGGCGCGGTAGGCGATCATGGGCCGGCCCTTTCCGGGCGAATGCGGGGACTACGCGGCCGCGGTCGGCGCGGCGGGGTGCGGGCTTCCGGCGGGGACGGTCACTATACCGACTCACGCCCGCGCCGGGCAACGAGAGAACCCCGCGCTTGGGCGGCATTTTTTGCCGAGGGCCGGCCCGGTTTGTCACAATGACAACGCCGGATTGTACCGATTCCCTCAAGTCCGCCGGTCGCCCGCCTTGCGACGCCCGCCGCGCGCCGTTTCGCGGCGTTCCACCGCGGAAACGCTTGCGGACAGGCACTTCGGCGGCTTTGGCACGGCGGCTGCTTAGTCACCACTCATCGAAACGGAACTCCCCGACCCAGCCTCATCCGAAGGACAATAGCCATGACCCGCACCACCGAAGCCCGCCTCTCGACCCGGACCGCCCAAGTCGCCGCCGGCACCCGGATCACCCCGACCCCCGCCCAGCACGACATGCTCCGCGACATGGCGATGGTGCTGAAGATGGCCGCGAAGATGTCCGGCGAGATCCGCCGCGACGCGGCCGCCACGCGATCGGCGGTGACGATGAACTAAAGTTGCCTCCAGCTCTTGTGCCCCGCGTCGCAGGTCGTAAACTGCAACGCGACTCGGATTCCCCCCGAGCCGTCCCACAGGAGCCGAGCCGAAGTTGAAGACTCCCCCCCAGACGTTTCTGCCCAGGGCCGCGACACTCGTCGCGGTCCTGTTTTCGTTGACGGCCCCGGCGGTCGCGCAAGAGTTGCCGCCTTTCCGCTGGGGCACCGACCCGACCGGCGGGGCACCGTACAACTCCCGCGACGCCGCCGGCACGCAAATCGGCTTCGAGTACGAGTTAGCCGGGTACCTCGCCGCGAAGCTGGGCCGCACGCCGGTGATGGTGGACGGCGACTGGTCGAAGCTGCCGGAGCAACTGAACAAGCCGGCCGACGTGGCGAAGGGCGTCGATGTCATCCTCAACGGCTACGAGCTGCGCGCCGACCTCGCGGCGAAGTTCGGCGTCAGCCGGGCGTATTACGCCTACCGCGTCGCCCTGATGGTCCGCAAGGACCAGACGGCGATTCGCGACTGGGCCGACCTCGACGGCCAGGATGTCGGCGTGTTGGGCGGCACTGTGGCCAACGACTACGTCGTGCGTCACCACCCCGGTGCCAACGTCCAGACCAACGAGGACGTGGCCAACGTCATCCAACTCGTCGCCGACAAGCGGCTCGCCGCGACGGTGCAAGACGGTCCGGCCGCGACCCACTTCCTTAAGGAGTACCCGACGCTGAAGATCGCCGGGGAGCCGGTCAAGGCCGGCTACTACGTCATCTACTACCGCAAGGCCGATGTCGAACTTGGGGCGCAACTCGACGCCGCGATCGCCGACGGCTTGCGCGACGGCACCTTCCGCCGCATCTACGCCAAGTACGGCCTGTGGAACGCCGACCAGGACGAACTCGTCGGCACGCTCGACCAGCCCTGGCCCCCCGCCGACCTGGCCGCGCCGGTCGAAGCCGGCAACGTCTGGCGGCGACTGCTGCCGGAGTTGCTGCGCGCCGCCGGCGTGACGCTGGCACTCGCGTTCGGCTCGTTCCCGCTGGCGATGGCGCTGGGCCTGCTCGTCGCGGTGGGGCGCGTCTACGGCGGCTGGTACCTCCGCGTGCCGCTGGGCGTTTACGTCGAAGTCGTGCGCGGGACGCCGTTGCTGCTGCAACTGTACGCGATCTTCTACATGGTGCCGGGCCTTGCCGAGCGGCTCGTGCCGGGGTCGGCCGGGCTGTTCACGCCGTTCGCCTGCGGCATCCTGGGCCTCGCGTTGAACTACTCCGCCTACGAGGCCGAGAACTACCGCGCCGGCCTGCTCGCCGTGCCGCGCGGGCAACTCGAAGCCGCGCTCGCGCTGGGCCTCACGCCCGGCAAGGCGATCCGCCGCGTCGTCGTGCCGCAGGCGGTGCGAATCGTCATCCCGCCGGTGACCAACGACTTCATCGCGCTCTTCAAGGACACGTCGGTCTGCTCGGTGATCCTCATCACCGAACTGACGCGCAAGTACAACGAGCTGTACAACTTCAACCGCGACCTGATCGTCGAACTCGTCTTCCTGACCGCCGGCCTGTACCTGCTGATGAGCTACCCCCTGGCCCTATTGGCCGGCGTCCTCGAACGGCGTTACGCCACGGCGGGGGGCCGGCCGTGATCCGCGTCACCGACCTCGTCAAGTCCCACGGCGGCGTGCCGATCCTGCGCGGAGTGAGTCTGACGGTCAACGTCGGCGAAGTGACCGTACTCGTCGGCCCTTCCGGCGGCGGCAAGAGTACACTGTTGCGCTGTATCAACGGCCTCGAAACCTTCGACGCCGGCAGCGTCACCGCCTTCGGCCACACCCTGACCGGCACCGCCGGCCGCCCACACCCGATGGCGACGGTGTTGGCGTTGCGTCGCGCCGTCGGCATGGTGTTCCAGCAGTTCCACCTCTTCCCGCACCTGACGGCGTTGGGCAACGTCATGGCCGGTCCCGTCCACGCGCTGGGGTGGCCGAAGGCCCACGCCGAGGCGACCGCCCGCGAGTTGCTGGCCCGCGTCGGCCTGGCCGACAAGCTGCACCACACGCCGGCGCAACTCTCCGGCGGCCAGCAGCAGCGCGTTGCCATCGCCCGGACGTTAGCGGTTAGCCCGAAGGCGATCCTCTTCGACGAGCCGACGAGTGCCCTCGACCCGGCGATGGCCCGCGAAGTAGTGGCGGTGATCCGCGACCTGGCGAATCAGGGCCAGACGATGGTCGTCGTGACACACGACATGGACCTGGCCCGCGAGGCGACCGTCGCGCACCGGATGGTCGCCGGCCAGGTCGTGCGGAGCGGGCCGCCGGGTGACGTGTTAGCCGAGTAGCCAACCTTGGAGCCGCGATGCAGACGATCCGCGTGGGGCACTCCCCCGACCCCGACGACGCCTTCATGTTCCACGCCTTGGCGAACAATAAGTTCGACACCGGCGACTTGAAGTTCGTCCACCAACTCGAGGACATCGAGACGTTGAACCGCCGGGCGATGAACGGCGAGTTGGAAGTCTCGGCCGTGAGCATCCACGCCTACAGCTACCTCCTCGACAAGTACGCCCTGCTGCCGAGCGGCTGCAGCATGGGCGACAACTACGGCCCCATGGTCGTCGCCCGCACGCCGCTGAGCGTCGGCGACCTGCCGGCGATCAAGATCGCCATCCCCGGCACGCTGACCACCGCGTTCCTGACGCTGAAACTTCTGTACGCCTCGATGGGCGCGGCCGACAAGTTGAGCTTCGGCGTGGTGCCGTTCGACGAGATCATCCCGGCGGTGCAGTCCGGCCGGTACGACGCCGGGCTGATCATCCACGAGGGCCAACTGACCTTCAAGAACCAGGGCCTGCACCTCGTGGTAGACCTCGGCGTCTGGTGGCAGGACCGCACCGGGCTGCCGCTGCCGCTGGGCGGCAACGTCGTCCGCAAGGACCTCGGCCCCGAGACGATGGGGCGCGTCAGCAAGCTCATCAAGCAGAGCATCCAGTACTCGCTCGACCACCGCGCCGACGCCTTGCAGTACGCCTTGCAGTACGCGCGCGACATGGACGTGACGCTTGCGGACAAGTTCGTCGGCATGTACGTCAACGACTGGACGCTCGACTACGGCGAGCGCGGCCGGGCGGCGGTCAAGGCGTTGCTCGACGCCGGCCACGCCGCCGGCATCATCCCCACACCCACCGCGGCCGAGTTCGTGGCGTGAGTGTTACGAGGTAGGCCACAGTTCCTCGGGCGCGACGCCGAGGGCGGCGGCGATTTTCTCCACGGTCTTGCGTTGCGGGCGGCAGACGCGGTTGAGCATCATCGAGATCGCCGGCTGTCCGACGCCGACCTTGGCCGCGAGTTCCGCCTGCGTCACGCCCTTCGCCGTCAGCAACGATTGCAAACGCCCGGCGAACGTCGCTTCTTGGCGGTCCATCTCCGCTAACACCGGTCCCGCCTCCGGGTTGGTGAGTGGCGCGAGCCTCTCGACATCCTCCAAGTCGAGGCCGGGCAGGCCCCGCGTGTCACTGTTCGGGAACAGAATCTCCGCGATCAGTGCGGTGGTCGCGAGTGTCTGACCCTGGTCGAGTTCACCGCTGGTGAGCTGCTCGAACAATTCGTACGCAATGTCGCGCAACTCTAGGTCGCACTCTTTGAGTGCCAGGACGTAGGTCGCGGCGAGGGAAGTGGCGTGGACTTCGAGGTTCGAGACGACAGTTGTGGCCATGAAGGCACCCCTAACTAAGAGATCCCGTGAATGCTAGGTGCTGAGGTAGGCTCGGTGTCGGATCAACAGTCTGGACCCCTTGAATCGGCTGATGTCGTTCTTGGTCCAGTCGTCGCGTTTATTGGGCATCGCCTCCAACACCCAGACGGTGCGGAGCGGGCGGCCTTCTTCGGGATGAAGTACCTAACCCCGCGGCGGGTCGAAGAACACGATGCGGATGTTCGACTGCCCGCCGACAGTGTCGTCGAGTCGCATTTCGTGAATTCCACTCCCAGCCAAGGCGCGAATGCTCTCGTAGCTCAGATCGACGAGGACCCCAGTCGGGTGGGTGTGGCGTTCGTCCCAAAACCGCAGCTTGAGCGACTGACTGCGGATTTCGAAGCGGTCCCCTGTCCCCGGCCAATAGCCCCGTGCGGCTTGCGTCCGTGACGGGTGTACCGCACGAAGTTCGCCCCGGTAATCGCCATCGATGCACTCCACTCACGCAAGTAATCGACGCCCGATGTGTGATATTATCACTGAATCGGGCGGGATGTCAACTGCTTTCAGGATTTCGACCCGAACCGCTCGTAAACTCCCCGACTTCGAACGGGTTCGTTGCCGCGGGGCCGACAAATTTGCGGTTCCACGAAACGGTCCTACATATCATTTGGAAAGACCATTTCTGATGTCGGCCGGTGAACGACTCCCCACGGACGCCGCCCAAAACTTCCGAGGCCCGCGATGAGCACCGCCACCACTCCCGGCTCCGCGACGGAACTGCTCACGCTGTACCGCAAGAGCGGGCTGTACGACGAGGCCCCGTTCCGACGCCACTACGCCAACGACGACGAGCTGCCGGCCGACCCGCGTGAGTGCGCGGCGGCGCTCGTGCAGGCCGGGCTACTGACGAACTTCCAGGCCAAGCAACTCCTGAGCGGCCGGCACCGCGGCTTCACGCTCGGCACGTACCGCATCCTCGAGCCGATCGGGCAGGGCGGCATGGGCGTCGTGTTCCTCGGCGAGCACATGAGCCTCAAGCGCCGCGTCGCCATCAAGGTGCTGCCGGTCGAGAAGGCCAAGGACAAGCTGTCGCTGGAGCGCTTCTACCGCGAGGCCCGCGCCGCGGCGGCGCTGTCGCACCCGAACATCGTGGGACTGTACGACGTGAGCCAGGGCGGCGGGGTCCACTTCCTGGCGATGGAGTACGTCGAGGGCACCGACCTGCAAGCCCTCATGGCCAAGACCGGCCCGTTGCACCACGCCCAAGCCGCGTCCTACATCGCGCAGGCCGCCGCCGGGCTGTCGCACGCCCACGCGAAGGGCATCGTCCACCGCGACATCAAGCCGGGCAACCTGATCCTCGCCAAGGACGGCACCATCAAGCTGCTCGACCTCGGCCTGGCGCGGTCGCTCTCCAACGAGGCCGACGCCCTCACGGGACTCTTGGGCGACGGCGAGGTCGCCGGCACGGCCGACTACATCGCCCCGGAGCAGGCGCTGGGCCACGCCTCCGACGAGCGCGGCGACATCTACAGCCTCGGGGCGACGCTCTACGCGCTGGTGGCCGGGCACCCGCCGTTCGCCGGCTCGACGACGCAGAAGCTGATGCAGCACCAGTTGAAGGACCCGCCGAGCCTGACCAAGAAGCTGGCCGGCCGGGTGCCGCCGGCGCTGGCGGAGGTCGTCAACAAGATGATGGCGAAGCGGCCGGCCGACCGCTACCAGACGCCGGAGGACGTGATCGACGCGCTCGGGCCGTGGCTGCCGGCCCCGACGACGGGCAACGTCGTCGGCGAGGGGCAGAAGCCGCCCCACACCAAGTCGGTCCGCCCGCGCCGCCGCCCGGCGGACGCGGACGCGGACGCGGCCCCGGCCGCCGACGAGCCGCGGCGCGGCGTGCCGATGTGGGCCTTGGGACTCGGCGGGGTCGCGCTGACGCTGCTGGTCGCCGCCGGCGTGGCCTGGCTCGCCAGCGGCGACTCGCAGCCGAAGGTCGTGGCCGCGCTGACGCCGCCCGCCGCCGCCAAGCCGGCCGCGGCCCCGGCCGTCGCGCCGCCGGACGCGCCGAAGCCGGAGAAGCCCGCGCCGAAGCCGGCCGGGCCGCGCGTCATCACCCGCAAGCCCCTGGCGGCGGAGGCCGGCGACGAGCGGTTCGTCAAGCTGTCCCTCGACCGCGTCGTCAACGTCACGACCAACCGGCTCAAGTTCGACCCCAACGTCAAGGACGCGATGGTCATGACCGACTGGTCGGACCGCCGCGTCGAGGGCGTCCCGTTCCGCCTCATGCCGCCCCAGGGGGACGAGCCGAACGTCGTCGAGTTCTACTGCCCGCACGGCCTGGCCGACAGCATGCCCAAGACGGTGACGGTCCCGGTCGGCGTCGCGGCGTCTCAGTTGCACTTCCTCAGCGGCGTGTCGGCCTGGGGCCACCCGTGCATCGACAGCCCCAAGGGGGACCTCGTGATGTCGGTGGTGCTGCGCTACGAGGGCGGGGCGACCGAGGACCACCGCTGGGAGAACGGCGTCCACTTCGCCGACTACGTCGGCAGGTTCGAGGTGCCGGGGGCGAAGATCGCCATCGCCTTCGAGGACCGCCGCACCGTCCGCTACTTAACAATCGCCCCGGCCTCCGACGCCGTCATCAAGGAGATCGAGTTCGTCAAGAACGACGACGACAAGACCGCGCCGCTCTTGATGGCGATCACCGCCGAGCGCCGCACGACCCCCAAGGGCAAGGCCCCGGCCGCCAAGCCCGAGGCGAAGCCGGCGGCCCCCGCGCCGGACGCGCAGTCGCTGATCCCGCTCGACGTGCCGGCCGCCCCGAACCAGCCGGCCGCGCCGGCGAAAGTCGCGGCCGGCCCGGTCGCCGCCGGCGGCGTGACCTTCGCGCGGCGCGGCGACGCCCCCGGCCTCGTGCTGGCCAAGGACGCGTCGGCGACAGTGAATTGCTTCCTCGCCCCGAAGGCCGTGTACATCCTCGGGGCGGTCGCCGCGGAGCCGGCCGGCGGGACGCTGAAAGTCCGCCTGAATTACGCCGGCGGCCAGACCGAGGACCACGAGTGGAAGCCGGAGGCCGGCGCGACGCCGCAACTGCGCACGGTCAGCCCGCGCCGCCCCGGCGTGGTGCAGACGATCGGCTTCGAGAACCCCGGCCCGGCGACGGTGCAAGTGATCGCGCTGGCCGTGGATCCGGTGTGAAGGAACTTCCCGGCGAGCGGTGGGTGTTAGCGAGTGCCGGCTCGGTCGGAATGTTAGCCGCAGAGACGCAGAGGGCGCGGAGCAAACCAAAGCCTTGTGTTTTGGTTTGCTCCGCGCCCTCTGCGTCTCTGCGGCTAGTCTGTTTTCGACCCCTCAAACGCCAGAACCTACCCGCGGACTTGGGTGGCTCGCCGAGATATGCCGCTACAATGGGGGCGAACCCTTGCCCCCTTGAGCGACCCCCATGAGCGCGAAGAACGTCCTCGGCACGCCGATCCAGTCCTGTTCGATGGCCCCCCTCACCGGCTTCTACCGCAACGGCTGCTGCGACACCGGCCTCGACGACACCGGGCTGCACCTCGTGTGTACCCAGGTCACCGCCGAGTTCCTGGCGCACCAGAAGTCGATCGGCAACGACCTCAGCACCCCGGCCCCGCACTACGGCTTCGCGGGCCTCAGGCCCGGCGACAAGTGGTGCGTCTGCGTGACGCGCTGGAAGGAGTCGTTCGAGGCGGGGTACGCCGCGCCGGTCGTCCTGGAGGCGACCCACATGGCCGCGCTCGAGTTCGTCGATCTGGAGCACTTGCAGCGGAACGCCGCCGTGAAGCCGACTAAAGGCGCGTGAGGTAGAGGAAGTACGCCAGCAGCGCCACCGCCGCGGCCGCCGCGCCGAGGCAGCCCATCCCGGCGGTGGTGAGCGTCGTGGCGACGCGGCCCGCCGACCCCGGCGCGCCCCCGAGTTTGAGGCGTAGGTTGCGCTCCAGCTCCTCGCGCAAGCGGGGGTCGCGCGTCAACAACCGCACCGTCGCGTAGTCGAGGCCCGGCGACGGCTCGATCGCGAGCACCTCGCGGCCGTCGCCCCACACGTCGCCGAAGCGAGACGCCCCGAGGCCGAGGCCACTCAGCACGTCGGCGATCGCCCGCTCCAGAGTCAGTCGCTCGACGTTGTAGACCGCCAGCGTGCCGCGGCGCGACCGCAGCGCCAGCGCGACGACCCCCGCGACGGCCGCCAGGAACAGCCCCGCCGTCAGCAACCAGGCGACGCGCTCCTCGGCCCAGACGCCGGCGCTGAGTGCGGCGTTGCCGCGGGTGACGAGTCGGGCGTTCGATTGCAGCGTCAAGAGGGCCAGCGCGGCGAGGGTCGGCAGGAAGCCGGCGAGGCCGGCTAGCACGATCAGCAGGTCGGCGGGGCCGGCGAGCACGACCGGGCGCGGCCGGCGGTGCAGCGACCCGAGCCAGTTGAAGTAGAAGCCCAGCGGGGTCAGCCCCAGGGCCACCGCCAGGAGTGCCACGATCACGACCACGCCCCACCTGCCCCGCTGAGCGACCCCGGACCCCGCCGGCATCTTACCGGGCGGCCCGCGCCGGGCGACCACTAATCGTCAGCGCGACTGAAGTGTCACCGGCTCGAGCACCACCGCGTCGCACAACCCCCACGGCGACGGCCCACTCAGCCGGTCGGCGAGGCCCCGCTCGCGGCCGTGGCGCTGGAACGTCTCGTGCCGGGCGACGCGTAAGGTACTCGGCATCGCTTCGACGAACGCGGCGTAGGAGTGGCCGTGCGTGAACAGCACGACGGTCCGCGGCCGGAAGTGGCAATCGACCACGAACTGGTTCATGTCCTTGCTGCGCACCGTCTGGAAGTCCGCGCGGCCGAAGGTGAACGCCACCGAGTCGAGGTTACGCGGGTAGGTCACGACCGGCACCGCGGGGTCGCTGACGAAGCTCGCCACGCGTTCGCACTCGCCGCCCGGCCCGACCGGCGAGCGCGCCGCGGCGTACCACGGCACCACGCCCCAATTCATCGCGGCGCACAAGAGCGCGAAGCCGGCGACGAGCGCCCGCGGCTTCCACGAGCTGCCCCACCGCGAGCGCGCGACGAACTCGCCCAGCGCCAGACAGAGCGGCGGGAACGCGGGCAAGACGTAGGTCGGCAGTTTGCTCCCGGAGCACGAGAAGAAGAACAGGCACCACGCCCCCGCCAGGAGCCAGAAGCCGCCGGCCTGCGTGCGAACCGCCGCGTCGGTCGGGCCGAGGAGCAGGCTGCGCAGGTACGCCACGCCGACGACCACGCCCGGCAGGAAGCCGCCGACGACGATCGGCACATAGTACCAGACCGGCTGCAAGTGGTCGAACGGCTGGAGGAAGCGCATCACGTTGTGCTCCCAGAAGAAGTGGCGCAAAAACTCCGGCTGGACGCGGTATACGGCGACGTACCACGGCAGGTTGACCGCCAGCACGACGCCGCCGAAGAGCAGCAGCTTCGCCACGCCGACGCGGGCCGTCTCGCGGTTCAACAGCGCGAAGGCGAGCAGCGGCGGGAACAGGAGTATTTCGGAGATCGGCCCCTTCGTCAGGAAGCCCAGCCCCGAGCCGACGGCCGAGGCCAGCCACCAGCCGAGCTTGAGTCGGCCGCCGCGCACCGCCTCGAAGCCGCACAACACCGAGGTCGTCACGCAGAGCACGAGCAGGCCGTCGAGCAGCAGCAGTCGGGCCATGCCGACGTACCCCGGCGAGACGCTGAGCAGCAGCGCCGCCCAGAACGCCCCGCGCTCGCCGACGCTCCGCCGGCCGATCAGGTAGACGGCCAGGACCGTCAGGTGGACGCACACGGCCGGGACGAGCCGCGCCGCGGCGGGGGAGGTGCCGAGTGTCAGGTACACGAGCTTGACGAGCCAGTACATCAGCGGCGGCTTGTCGAGGTACGGTTCCCCTTGCAGCGTCGGCACGACCCACGCCCCGCGCTCGAGCATCTCGCGCGGTATTTGGGCGTAGCGGCCCTCGTCCGGCTCGAACAGGTAGCCGTTGAGCGCCGGGTACAGCAGCAGCGCCGGCAGCACGAACACCACCGCCAGCGACCGCCACTTGAGGCGCGCGTCGGCGGGCGGCGCGGCGGGGAAGGCGACGCGGTTCCAGAGGTACGGCAGCCAGCCGAGCAGCGACAGCGGACCAGTCGGCGACGCGGCGACGCGCATGAATCAACCCCCACCCAAGGCAGCCAGCGCGGGAGTCTAGGCACAACGCCGCCGCCGCGCCTAGGGGGGTCGGGCTAGGTCGGGCCGCGGCGCGGTGGCGCTCCGCCCGGTGTCGGAAAACTCGGCACGGGCGGGAAACTCCCCGCGATTTGGGGTCACGTCCGGTCGGCCGTGCGGGTACGCTAAGGTTGTTGGTGCCCCGCGTCCCGCCGTAGGCCCGCCCATGAACCGCCGCTCGTTCCTGCGAAACGCCACCGCCCTCGGGGCCGCCGCCGTGGCCGTGCCGACGCTGGCCGCCGGCTACGGCTTCGCCGAGGCGACGCGGCTGCACATCGACCGGCAGGCGATCGCCGTGCCCCGGCTGCCGGCGGCGTTCCGCGGGCTGACGGTGGCGTTCGTGACGGACATCCACCACGGGCCGTTCGTGAGCGAGGCCGACGTGGCCGCGGTCGTCCGCACCACGATGGCGCTCGCCCCCGACCTGATCGTGCTCGGCGGCGACTACTCGCTGCGGGAGGCCCGCTACATCGCCCCGTGCTTCGAGCTGCTCGCCGGGCTGTCGGCCCCGCTGGGCGTCTACGGGGTGCTGGGCAACCACGACTACCGCCACGGCCTCGCCGAGACCCGCGCCGGCATGAGGCGGGCCGGAGTCGTCGAGTTGACCAATCGCGGCGTGTCGCTGGAAGTGAACGGCGACAGGCTGCACCTCGCCGGCGTGGATGACCTCTGGTGCGGCCAACCCGACGCGGCGCTGGCGCTGCGCGGCGTGGTGGCGACGGACGCCTGCGTGCTGGTGAGCCACAACCCGGACTTCGCCGAGACGCTGCGCGACCGCCGGGTGGGGCTGGTGCTGTCCGGCCACACGCACGGCGGGCAGGTCGCGCTGCCCGGCTACGGCGCGTTGGCGGTGCCGAGCCGCTACGGCCAGAAGTACGCCCACGGCCTCGTCGAGGCCCCCGCGACGCGGGTGTACGTGAGTGCCGGCACGGGGATGAGCGTGCTGCCGATCCGCGTCGGCTGCCGCCCCGAGATCACGCGCATCACACTGGCTTAGACCGACCAAGCCCCGCCAGTCGCCGGGTGCGTCACGGCGATCCGAGGCCGCGGCGTGCCCTCGACGAGTCGGAACCTCAGCCCGAGTGCCGCCGAAGTGACCGCCGCCGGCGACGCCCCGGCGAGTCGGAGCTTGCCCTCGATCAGGCAAAACAGTTCGAGCTTCCACGGGTCACGGTGGACGAGCAGCAGTTCCTTAGTACCGACGGCGGCGTAGAAGGCGAACTTCGCTAGCGGCGTTTCGCAGGGGCTGACGACCTCGACGGCCAAGTCGGGGCCGCCGACCCAGTGCGTGTCGTGGTTGACCGCCGGGTTGGCGTTGAGGAAGACGACGGCGTCCGGGTTGACGTAGTTGCCCCTCCAGTCCGGGGTGCGGTCGCTGAGGGTCGCACCGGCGGACGCGATGCCGAGGAATCTGGCCCGGATCGAGGCGTCGAAGACCCCGAACAGGCCGCCGACAACGTCGTGGTGTTCGGCGTCGGGCTTCGGCGTCAGGACGGTCAGTCCGTCCCAAACCTCCGTCGTGCGCTCGTCGTCCAGCCCCGGCCAAAGCCTGTAGATTTCGGCGATGCAGTCGAGGTCGAAGATCAGGATCGCCATCGCGGAACTCCTTGTCGGACGAACTCAGACCGACCAGGTGCGGCCGGTCGCCGAGTGGGTCACGGCGATCCGGGGCCGCCGCGTGCCTTCGACCAGTCGGAACGTCAGCCCCAAGGCGACCGACGTGCAAACGGCGGCTGACGACAGTGTGGACGACCCGGCGAGTTCAAACTTGCCGTCGGCGAGGACGAAGTGCTCGAGCCGCCAGGGGTCGCGGTGGACAATCAGCAGTTCACAAGTGCCGACGGCGGCGTAAAACGCGAACTTCGCGGCGGGCGTCTCGCTCGGGCTGACGACCTCGACGGCGAAGTCCGGGCCGCCGACGTAGTGCGTGCCGTGATCGGCCGCCGGGTTGCCGTCGAGGTACACCGTCACGTCGGGGTTGCGGTAGTTCTCCATCCAGTTCGGCGTGCGGTCGCTGAGGTTCACGCCCTGGTGAACAAGCCCCAGCCCGGCCGACTCGACGACCGTCCAGAACACGCCGCCGAGGGCATTCACAAGATTCTGGTGCTCGTTGTTCGCTGCTGGTGACACGACGGTGACCCCCTCCCAGACTTCGGTCCGGCGGTCGTCGTCCAACCCCGGCCACATCTGACGAACCTCCACCTCGGGCAGCGGGTCCAGCACCAGAATCGCCATCGCGCGGCTCCTTCACGTTCGGTGGGGTCGGTGGGTTACTTCAGGCTCGCCAGGAACTCGACCACGTCGCGCAGCTCGCGCTTCGACAACTTCTTGTGCAAGTCGTCGGGCATTGCCGACTTGTCTGGCTTCTCGGCGTCGATGTCGTCCCGCGGCACGACGATGGTCTTGTTGTCGGCCGTCACCAGTGTTACGGACTTCGCGTCCTTGCCGCGCAGCACCCCGGAGAGCGTGCGGCCGTCGGCGAGGTTCAGGATCACCGACTGGTAGCCCTCGGCGATCTTCGCGTTCGGGTTGACGATCGACTCCAACAGGTAGTCGCGGTCCTTGGTCTTGGCGATGTCGTTGAGCGGCGGGCCGACCTCGCCGCCGTTGCCGTCGAGCTTGTGGCAGCGCTGGCAGTAGACGGCCGCGTTGTTCAGGAAGATTTGCCGACCCAGGTAGGCGTCGCCGCCGGCGCTGGCGAGGCGGTCGCGGGCCAGCGGGTCCTTGGCGACCGCGGCCCGGTCGGCGGTGTCGATCTCCTTCAGCTTCTCGCGCAGCGGGGCGTGCAGCTTGAGGTTCTTCGCCTCGCTGCGGGCCTGCGCGGCTTCCATCACGTCGAGCTTCAACGCGACGGGCAGTTTGCCGGCGAGCGCGTCGGACAGGCCCGCCGCGATCGCGCCGTCGATGTCGGCCGACTCCTTCAGGGTGCCCATGACCGCGAGCGCCATCTGCTTCTCGACAAGCGACGCCTTCTCGTCTTTGAGGAGCGCCGGCAGTTCCTTGAGCGCGGCCGTCGGGTTCGACTTGGCGTTGACCACGCGGGCCGCCCCACGCAGCTTGGCCTCGTCGGACGCGAGCGCCAGCTTGGCCGCCTCAGCGAGTTGCTTCGCCTTGACCGCCTCGAGCGCGAACAGGGCTTCGACGCGGGTGTTGACCGGCTGCTTGACGTCCGCGATCAGTTCGAGCATCAGCGGGCCGACTTCCTGGATGCCGAGCTTGGCCGTGAGTTGCGCCGACTGCTTGCGCAACGTGTCGCTGCCGACGAAGAGCTTCGCCAGCACGCCGACGGCCGCTTGCTTCGGGACGCCCGGCGAGCGCTCGCCGAGGTTCATCGTCAGGCCGGTGATGGGGTCGAGGCGCTTCGGCTTGGCCCACTCCTCGAGCATCTTGAGCGCGGCCATCCGGACGCCCTCGTTCTCGCTGCCGCGGGCCGCCACCGCCGCGACGCGGTTCGCGTGGACCGTGTCGCCCAGGCGGTAGTTGGCCGCGAGGGCGCGGTACGCCACGGCGTCGGGCAGGCCGGGGTTGTCGCTGAGCTTCGCCAGGCCGGGCATCGGGGTGGTCAACGCCTGGTCGTAGATGGCGCGGGCCGCCTCGGCAACGACGGCGGGGTCAGTGTCCGTCAGCCACTCGTCGAGCTTGGGGCACTGCAACTTGCGCAGCGCCAGCACGACGCCGAGGCGAATCGCCGGGTGGTCCGACGCCGGCTTCGACGCCTTCCAGGCGTTCGCCAACTCGCACGGGGCCGGCCCGGCGAGCGTGATCAGCGCCTCGACGGCCGCTTGCCGCAGGTAGGCGTCCTTGTTGTCGTTGTCCTTGAGGACGCCGAAGATCGGGGCGTACGCGGCGGCCTGCGACTCCGGCTTGACGGGCCTCGACACCCACTGGGCCGTCAGTTTGCCGTAGGACCGAAGCGCCTCGGCACGCACGGACAAGTCCGGGTCATCGATCATCTTTTTGGCATCATTGATCCATCTCATGAAGCCTAAATCTTGTGGCATTGATGGTACATATTGCCCAAGAACTTTGACTGCATTCCGACGAACATCTGGGGACAAATCTTGTAGATACAACGCTGCTTCTAAGTTGAAAGATTGGTCCCGCGACCCAACCATGCCGTATGCCCAAATGACGTGCAATTTCGCGTTAGTCGTAGTCGGTTTATTCACCCAGGCGAGGTTAAGGAGTTGTTCAGGACGCTTGGCAAACTCATACTGCGCCTCCTGGCGAACTTCGCGGTGCGCGTGATTCAAGAGGGCCGCGAGGTCGGCCGGCGTCTTCTTGGCAAAGCCCTCGGCGAGCAGCGTCTTCGCCTCATTGACGGCGGGGTTCTTCATCGCCTCGGCGTCGGTCACCTTGAAGATGCGGCCCTTTTCGGGCTTGCTCCAGCCGCCGACCCAGTCGAGCCAGTAGAAGTTGCCGTCCGGGCCGAACTCGCAGTCGGTCGCCACCATGTTCTTGACGAACGGGTGCAGGTCGGTCACCTCGAAGCTCGCGCCCTTCGGCTTCACCGCCAGCGACCAGATCACGCTGTTACTAGCACTCGCCGTGAAGTCGCAGGCGAAGAAGTGGCCCTTGTAGCGGTCGCCCAAGCCGACGCCGGGGTAGTAGGTCAGCCCCGACGGGCCGTTGCCGAAGTGCAGCAGCGGCGGGACGACGTAGGCCGGCGGCTTGCTGTCCTTCGTCTCGGTGTGCCAGATGCCCTCGCTGTTCCAAGGCCCGCGGTTGCCCTGCGGCACGCCGGCGTGGTGCATCATCGTGCCGTACTGGTAGCCGCAACGCCAACCGGAGTCGCCGCCCTCGACAATTTGAACCCAGCGGGCGCGGTCGCCGGAGTCGGAGTTGTTGTCGTAGGTGAACAAGTTGCCGAGTTCGTCGAAGGCCAGTTCCTGCGGGTTCCTCAAGCCGACGTGGACGATCTCCAACTTCGAGCCGTCGGGCAGACAGCGCAACACCGCGCCCGAGTCGGGGTTGTGAAGTGTCGTGCCCTCCTTGGTGACGACCTTGAAGCCGCGGTCGCCGATGGAGAAGTACAGCTTGCCGTCCGGCCCCATGCGTAGGCCGTGCAGGTCGTGGCCGACGAACTGCACGCGGACGCCGAAGCCGGTGGACATCACGTCGGTGACATCAGCGGTGCCCGTGCCCTTGGTGTCCTTCAGCTTGTACAGCGACGGGATGCACGTCAGGTACACGTCGCCGTCGCGGGCCAACACCCCCGCCGCGACGCCGTCGGCCGGCTTGTTGAACGGCCCGGCGAACAGCGTCGATTGGTCGGCGACGCCCTTCCCCGTGGTATCCACGAGCTTGCGGACGGTCTCGCCGAACTTCTCATACGCGGGGTACTTGTGCTTGGCGTACATGGCGAGGCGGTCTTCGACGGAGCGCGAGCCGATGTCGTCGTCGAGCCAGTGCATGTAGCCGCGGGTGTCCGGCACGCCGTCGGAGAAGCGGTTGGTCTCGACGACGTAACAGGCCCCCTTGCCGTCGAACGCGAACGACACGGGGTTCGCCAGCGCCGGCTCCGACGCCCACGCGGTGACGGTCAGCCCCTTCTCGACCTGCGCCTTCTTGGCGGCGTCGCCGACATCGGCAGCCGTGGCCTTGGCCGCCTTCTCGGCGTCCGGCGGCACGGCCACCGCGACTAGCGACACGACCGCGACGGCCAGCGGCAAGAACAACCAACGCTTCATGGGAACGGCTCCGGGATGGGAGAGAGGCAGGGGGGATATTTCAAGGCGAGCCGGGAGCGTCAGCGCCCGGAGTCTTCGCGTGCGTCAGACTCCGGGCGCTGACGCTTCCGGCTCGCCGGGTTCGACACCGCGGCCCGCCGGGGGTTAGCCGACGAACGCGCCGTTGAGCGGGTCGAGCGTCGCGTCGGGGACCGGGGCGTTCGGGTTGGCGATCAGGCTGCCGGGCCGGTAGACCCGGACGCTGCCGCCGGCCCCGCCCTGCGTCGTCAACTCGGCCTTGCCGTCGCCGAACACGTCCCGGAAGCCGACGCGGACGCCGTCGCGGCTGGTGACTTCCCCGGAGAAGAAGTTGGCCAGCTGCGCGGTCGGCGGCAGCGAGTCGAGGCTGCCGGCGGCGCTCGCGATCGCCAGCAGGCTCTTGCCGTCGATGACGCGGACCCGCGGCCCGCCGCCCGGCCCGCCGCCGAACGCCACCTCCGCGACGCCGTCGCCGTTGATGTCCGCGGCGGCCACGTAGGCCCCGTTGCGCAGGGTGTTCTCGAAGGCGAAGAAGTCGCCGACGAGCCGACTCGGCGTCTGGCTGCCGGACGCGACGGAGGCCCCGTTGAAGATGGCGATGCGCGGGCCGCCGCCGAAGCCGGCCGAGACGATCAGCGCCGAGTTGCCCTGGATGAAGCCCGCGGCCGTCCGCGCGCCGCCGCGGAAGGCGGGGTCGTCGATGCCGAAGAAGCGGACCACCTGGGCCGCGTCCCCGGTCACCCCGGCGGCGAGCATCTTGCCGTTGTAGACCGCGATGACCGGGCCCCCGCCCACGTCCGGCGAGACGATGATGTCGATCCGGCCCGTGCCGGTCAGGTCGCCGGCCGCGACGTACAGCCCGCCGGTGAAGGTGGTCTCGAACGGCGAGAACGAGGCGATCACGGCGCGGGACTTGCCGTCGAAGACCTGGAACAGGTTGACGCCGCCCGCGTTGGTCACACCGATGAAGTCCGCGACGCCGTCGCCGTTCAGGTCGGCCGTGGTGAGGCGAGGGTTCGCCCCCAGGGCCGGCATCATGGCGAGGACGTCGGCCGGCACCAGGGCCGGGGCCGGCGGCGGGGCCGCGACGGTGAGCACGAACGAACTCGTCGCCGCCAGGCCGCCGGCGTCCCGGACCGTGACGGTCACGGTGGTCGCCCCGAACGCGCCCCGCAGCGGCGTGAGCGTCAGCGCCGCGGTGTTGCCCGACCGGGTCAGGCCGAAGAGGGCGGCCTCGTTGGTCAGCAGCGCGGGGTTAGACGACGTGACCGTCACGCCGAGCGCGGCAACAGGCGTCTCGGCGTCGGCGACCTCGAAGGTGATACCGGTCACCGCAACCGTACCCGACGGCACCGTCCGCGCCGCGAAGCCGGCCTTGGGTGTGAGCGTCGGGGCATTGTTCTCGGCAACGGTCAGCACGAACGAGTTGGTGGCGGCGAGGCCCCCGGCGTCCGTGACGGTCACGGTCACCGTCGTCGATCCGCTGACGTTGGCGGCCGGCGTGAGCGTCAGCGCGGCGGTGTTGCCGGACCGGGTGAGGCCGAAGCGGGCGGCCTCGTTGGGCAGCAGCGCGGGGTTGGAAGACGTGACGGTCACCCCGAGCGCGGCAACAGGCGTCTCGGCGTCGGCGACCTCGAAGGCGATGCCGGTCACGGTGGCGGTGCCCGACGGCACCGTCCGCGCCGCGAAGCCGGCCTTGGGCGTGAGCGTCGGCGGGGTGTTCACCACGACCGGGGGGGCCGGCACGGCCGCGAGCGCCAGCGTCTCGCGGCCCTTGGCCGGGAACGGCGTCGAGGTGCCCGCGGACAGATTGATCGCGAAGATCGTACTCATGTCGTCGTTGCCGCGACTCAGCCCGGACTGGTACGGGTTGCCCGCCTGGCTGACCGCCAAGAAGACTTGGCCGTCGATCGCGGCAATCGCCACCGGCTTGGCCGCCTGAACCGACCGGTCGTTGAAGCTCTTCGGCACGACGACCGCCTGCGCGAACAGGACCGCCTCGTTGCCGGTCGCCGGGTCGAACGCGATCACCCCCTGCGTGGCCGAGTCCGCCCCGTAAGGGTTGCCCGCGCTGTAGGTGCCGTCGAAGTACGCCGCGAGCAGCAACTTGCCGTCGGCCGACGCGGTCAGCGCCAGGGTCTCGCGGCTCTTCGCCGCGAGCGGCGTGCCGACCCCGGTGGCCACGTTGATCGCCAGGAGGGTACTGGTGTCGTCGGTCGCCGCGCCGCTGAAGAAGGAGTACGGGTTGCCCGGCTGGCTGGCCGCCACGAAGACCGTGTCGCCCACCGCGGCGACGGAGTCGAACTTGGGGGTCGAGCGCGAAGACCCGCTCGGGGCCGCGATCGGCCGCGAGAACAGCACCACCTCGGCCCCGGTCGCCGGGTTGAACGAGCTGACCCCCTCGGTCGCGGACTCGACCGACGCGTAGGGGTTCGCCGCGTCGAAGGTGCCGTAGGTGCCGTCGAACCACGCCGCGAGGAGTTGCTTGCCGTCGGCGGACGGGGCGAGGGCGAGGGTCTCGCGGCCCTTGACCGCGAACGACGACGACAGACCGGTCGCCGGGTCGATCACCCGGATCGTGCTGGCGTCGTCCGCGGCAGGAGTGGCCGGGAAGAACGGGGGGTTGCCTGGGTATCCGACGTTCCCCCCCTTGCTGAACGCCACGAAGACCTTGTCGCCCACCACGGCCAGCGCGTCGGGCTTGGCGTCCTTCGGCAGGCGCGACTGGGTGGAGATGGCCACCGGCTCGGACGCCACGAGCGTCTCGGCCCCGGTCGCCGGGGCCACCGCGACGACGCCCTGGTTGGCCGAGTTCGGGCCGTAGGAGTTCATCGTCGTCGTTTCGGTGCCGTAGGTGCCGTCGAAGAACGCGGCGAGCAGCGACTTCGGCACCAGCGTCGCGGGGACCAGTCGCGTCTCGAACTCGAGCACCTCGAGCTTCGCGTTGAGCGGCGCGCGCTCGGTCGCCGGGCCGCGCGTGACGTACTCGACGAGGCCGTCGATCTGCTTGCGGAGGGTGTCGATCATGGTCGTTGACCTGACGGTGTTTGAACGGACGGGGGGGTGACTTGAGACGATTATTCTGATCGGAACAACGACTGTCAACCCAAATCAGTATGAAATGCCAAGATCGTGCAATCGGCCCCTTGTTCACGGGTCCGACGGTGTGGTAAGCTCACCGCCACCTCGGGACTTTGCGGCATGCTCATCGCCCAACTGACGGACTTCACGCCGGACGGGCACGGGTCGTACCGCGTCCACGCCCCCGCCCGCGCGCTGAGCCGCCGGCCGGGGGTCACCGTCGTCGATTGCCCGCCCGACCACCGCTGGCTGCCCTGGCTCGTCGCCCACGCCGACGTGCTGGTGCTGCACCGCTTCGACGCCGACCTGCCGGCCGTCGCCGCGACCCGGCGGGCCGGCGGCCGCGTGACGGTCGTGGAGGCGTCGGACGACTACTTCGACTTGCAGCCGTGGTCCGACTACTCCCTGGGCTGGCTCGACCGGGCGCGGCAGGACCAGTTCTGGCGGCTCGCCGCCGCCGCCGACGCGGTTCAAACGAGTACGCCGGCGCTGGCCGCGCGCTGGGCCGACGCCGCCCGGCGGGTGCTGGTGTTTCCGAACCCGCCGCCGGTGGTGCCGCCGCTGCCGCCGCGGCCCGACCGGCCGCTGACCGTCGGCTGGGCCGGCACCGGCACGCACCTGCCCGACTGGTTCGCCGTCGCCCCCGCGGTCGCCGCCTGGGTCCGCGGCCGCCCCGACGTGCGCCTGGCGGTGATGACCGACGAGCTGGCCCGCCCGCTGATCGACCTGCCGCCCGACCGCTACGGCTTCCGCCCGCCGGGCACGCTCGCCGAGTACGCGCAGTTCCTCGGCGAACTCGACGTGGGCGTCGCGCCGCTGCTGCCGTCGCCGTTCAACCTGGGCCGCACCGACCTGAAGTTCCGCGAGTACGCCGCCCGCGGGGTCGTCGGGGTCTACGCCGCCGAGGGGCCGTTCCCCGCCGCGGTCGATGCCGGCCGCACCGGCTTCTTGTACCGCACCCCCGGCGAGTTGGTCGCCCACCTCGACCGCCTCGCAGGCGACGCCGACCTCCTCGCCGCGGTACGCAGTGCGGCCCACGCCGAGGCGACGGGTTGGCTGCGGGACGACGGGGCCGAGGACCGGCTGGTGGCGTACCGCGACCTGCTCGGACCGACGCCGGGCGACCCCGCCTTGCCCGCGGGACTCGTCGCCGACTCGACGGCCGACGGCCGCTACTTCGCCGTGCGGGCCGGCGAGCCGGAGCGGGCGGTCCGCGCCGCCGAGGCCGCCCCCGACGCCGACCAACGGCCGCGGCTGCGCGAAGTCGTGCGGTCGCACCCCGGCTACGCCCACGCCCGCAAAGTCGCGGCCCGCGCCGAGTCGCGCGCCGGCGAGCCGCGGGAAGCACTGTCGCTGCTGGCCCCACTGCTCGGCGACGGGTCCGAACTGCCCTCGACGCTCACCGACGCCGCGCAAGTTTACTTGACGTCTGGCGACGGAATGACGGCGAGGAGCCTCCTGGAGCGGGCCGTCGGGCGCAACCCCGGCCACCCCGTCGCCTGGGCGGTGCTGCTGCGCGTGGCCGACGCCGACCCCGACGCCGGCGGCCTGGCCCGGCGCGCGGCCAAGAACCAGCCGCGCAACTACCTCGCCGCGCTCGCGCCGCTGCGGCACCTGGCCGGCCCCGACCGCGCGGCCTGCCTGGGCGAATTCCTGGACCGCTTCGCCGCCGGCCTCGACCCGGAGGAGCGGCCCTACGTCGCCGCGGCGTTCGCCCGCGCCGCCACGGCCGGGGAGTCGCTTCCACTTGAGTTGGTGGCGCGGGCCTGCGCGGAGTTCCCCGAGTCGGCGCGGCTGGCCGAGGCCCACGCCGACGCCCTGTACGCCGCCGGCCGGCCCGCCGCGGCCGCCGCCGAGTACGCCCGCGCTAACGCGAGCCGCCGCGCGGCCCTGGCGTACCAACTGGAGTACCCGGAACCGCCGGCCCGCGGGCGGCTCTGGGCCGTCGCCGAGTACGCCCGCCGCCACGGCCTGCGCGGCGAGAGCACGGAGTCCGCGGCCGGCCGGGGAGGGGGCCGCGATGCGTGACATCCGCGGCTGGACCCCGCTCGCCGTGCCCGGCCGCCCGAAGGTGTCGGTGGCCGTAGCGACCTTCGAGCAGACCGACGAACTCGCCTGCCTCCTGTACAGCTTCAAGTGCCAGACGTACCCCAACTGGGAGGCGGTCGTGGTCCACGACGGGCCGGGGCCGGCGGCCCGCGCGGTCGTCGCCCAGGTCGCCGACCCTCGCGTGCGGCTCGTCGAGACGCCGGAGCGGCGCGGCCAGTTCGGCCACCCCTGGCGCGAACTCGGCATCGACGCCTGCACCGGCGACTACGTCGGCCTCACCAACGGCGACAACTACTACGCCCCGGTCTACTTCGAGTGGATGCTGCACCTGCTCACCCGCGACGACGCCGACCTGGCTTACTGCGACTGGGTCCACAGCCACGCCCAGTGGTCGGTGATGCGCGCCGGGCCGGGCAAGTGGCTGACCGACCTCGGCTGCTGGGTCGCGCGGGCCGGCCTCGTCAAATCGACCCCGTGGCGCGACCACGGCTTCGAGGGCGACGGGACGTTCTTCGAGGACCTGTTGCGCAAGGCGACTAAGGTCGTCCACCTGCCCCGGCCCCTCTTCGTCCACAACTGAATCGACACGGGGGCGCGCGATCCGATCCCAGACCCGACCCCCCCCCGGAGCCGACGGCGGCGCGACCGTCGGACTCGCCGCCCCCTGCCTGGCGGACGACGACGGCACCGGCAACGACATCCTCGGCATGGCCGACGCCCTGACCGCGGCCGGGCACCGGGTCTTCCTGTACGCCGGGCAGCACCGCCTCAGCCGGCCCGTGTACGCCCTGACGCCGCGGCTGGCCCACGACTCGCTCGACCTGCTGATCTACCACCACTCCTGCGGGTGCCACTTCATCTCGGAGGTGTTCGCGGCGGCGCGATACCCGAAGGCGATCAAGTACCACAACATCACGCCCCTGGAGTTCTTCGCGGCGGGCAGCCCGGCCCACCAGTCGTGCGCGTACGGCTTCGCCCAGACGGCCGGCCTGCTGGCCCACGCCGACGCCGTCTGGGCCGACTCGGCGTTCAACCTCGGCGAGTTGGGCGCGCTGAAGCCGGGCCTGACGCCCGAGGTGATCCCGCCGTTCCACCGGGTCGAGGAACTCCGGGGGCACCCGTCGGACCTCACCGTCGCGTCGGTCACGGACCTGTCGATTCCCACGGCCGTGGTGGTCGGTCGCGTCGTGCCGAACAAGGACGCCCTCGCCGCGGTCGAGGCGGTCGCGGAGTACAACCGCCGGCACGGGCCGCTGCGGCTGGTCGTGGCCGGCGACGCGACCGACCCCTACGCCGCCGAGGTCCGGGCGGCGGCCGCGCGGCTCGGGCTGGGCGACCGCTTCGTCCTGGCCGGCAAGGTGACGCGGCCGCGGCTCGCCACGCTGTACCGCCTGGCCGACGTGTTCCTGGCCCCGAGTCGCCACGAGGGGTTCTGCGTGCCGCTCGTCGAGGCGATGGCCTTCGGCGTGCCGGCCGTCTGCCGCCCCGGCACGGCCCTGAGCGAGACCGGCGCGGGCGTCGCCCGGTTCTGCGGCGGCGGGCCGGCCGAGTGGTCCGACGCCGTCCGGGAGGTGCTGGCCGACCCCGCGCCCCTGGTCGCGGCCGGCCGGCGGAAGTACGCGAGCCACTACCACGCCGACGCGATCCGGGCCGAGTTCCTGGCGGCCGTCGGGCGGCTCGTCCCTCACGCCGGAGGCACCGATGCCCCACCCTGACGCCCCCGGCGGCCGGCCCTTCGGACTCAACGTCCTCGGCAACCTCGCCTCCGAGAAGGGGGTCGGCGAGGCGGTCCGCTGCGTGGTCCGCGCCGCCCGCGCCGCCGGCATCCCGCTCGCGCTGCACGACCTGCCCGACCCCGGTGCCGGCAACGCCGTCCCCGACTTGCGCCCCGGCGCGGGGGGCTTCCCCTACGCCGTGAACCTGTTCTCGGTCAACCCCGACGCCCTGCCGTGGCTCGGCCGTAGCCTCGACCTCCGGGCGGCGACGGCGGGCCGCTACACCGTCGGCTACTGGTTCTGGGAGCTGCCCGAGTTCCCTGCGGCCTGGGCCGACCGCTTCGCCCTGGTGGACGAGGTCTGGGTCGGCAGCGGCTACACCCAGGACGCCATCGCCCGCGCGTCGCCGGTGCCCGTGGTCCGGGTGCCGCCGGCCCTCGACCTCGCCCCGGTGGTCGGCCGGGTCGATCGCGCAGCTCTCCGGTTGCCCCCCGACGCTTACGTTTTCGTCTTCGTGTTCGACGCGGCCAGCCACCTCGGCCGCAAGAACCCCGCCGGCCTGGTGCGCGCTTTCCGCGACGCCTTCCCGTCCGAAACGGATGTCCGACTCGTGTTGAAGAGTAGCCGGCTCGACCAGGCCCCCCCGGCGGACCGGGACGAGCTGTTCCGCGCGGCTCTGGGCGACGACCGCGTCCTGATCCTCGGCGGCATACTGGCCCGGCCGGATGTCACGGCGCTAATCGCCCTGGCCGACTGTTACGTATCGCTGCACCGTAGCGAAGGCTTCGGACTGACGATGGCCGAAGCGATGGCGTTGGGGAAGCCGGTGGTCGCCACCGGGTACTCGGGCAACCTCGACTTCATGACGCCGCACAACAGCCTGCTCGTGGACGCCCGCCCGGTGACGTTGGACCGCGACCACGGCCCGTACCGCGCCGGCCAGACCTGGGCCGACCCCGACCCCCGCCACGCGGCGAGTCAAATGCGCTGGGCGTATCACAACCGCGCCGCTGCCGTGGCGTTGGGGCAAAGGGGGCGGTCCGAGGTCGCCCGAATGTGTGACCCGGCCGCGGTGGGTCGGGTGATCGCCGACCGCCTCGGGGTCCTCCGGCGACTCGGCCGAATCCCCGGCGTCGCGCCCCGGACCTCTGAGGTCGAATTGGTGGGCGGGCCGGTCGCGGTCCCCCTGGGGACGACGGCCGCCCGCGACCTCCTTGGCGTCGCGGGGCCGGTCCGCGGCCGCTGGCTCGGGTTCGACGGCCGGATACTGACGGACGAGCCGGGGTTCGAGGCGACCGTCCCCGCCGGCGGCCGCGTGCCGTTCGAGGTGATCCCGCCCAACGAGCCGGGGGACTACGTTCTCGAACTCGGCGGGCCGCCGGGCGGGACGCCGAGTCGGGTCGAAGTCCGGGTGGACACCGTGACCGCCGACATCGACTACCCGCGCGTCTACGCCACGGCCGACCTGGCGGGCAACCACTGGTTGGTCGTCGGGCCGACGACGCGCGAGGAGTTCGACCGACTCGGCGGCGTGAAACTCGACCTCCTGGTGCGTCACGGCCTGACCCCCGCGTCCCGGATTCTCGACGTGGGGTGCGGCACCGGCCAGCTCGCCCGCGCCGCCGAGCGCTACCTCACGGACGCCGGCGGCTACCACGGCACCGATGTCGCCCCGCGGGCCGTCGAGTACTGCCGGACGGAGTTCCGGCGGCCCAACTTCACCTTCGACCTCAACCCCCTCGGATCAGTAGACCTGGGTGGCCGGCGCTTCGAGGTCGCCGCCTTCTTCAGCGTGTTCACCCACACGTTCCTGCCCGAAACCGCCGGCCTCCTACGAAGCGTCGCGGCCGCCCTGACGCCGGGCGGGTTCGCCTTCGCCGACGCCTTCGCGTCGTCGGTGGTGCGGACCGAGTTGGGCAACCGCGGGGCGGTGGTCGTTAACCCGGACCTGTTCTCGGAGGCAGTCGCCGCGGCCGGACTGCGGGCCGAGGAGGTCACGTCCGAACCGACGGGACGCTATAGCCGGCGGGCGTTCTTCCGCATGGTGCGGTCGTGACGCCGGCCCCGCTCCGGGTGCTGTACGTCGTCCACGGGCACCCCGCGGAGCGGCCGGGCGGGGCCGAGGTCTACGCCCTCGAACTGTACCGGGCCGCGCAAGCCAGCCCCGACATCGAGCCGTACCTGCTGACGCGCACCGCCCGCCGCGGCAGCCCGCCGGTCTGGGTCGATCCGACCGACCCGCGGCACTTCTGGCTGAGCACCCAGGACGACGACTTCGACTTCCTGCACCAGGAGTACCGCCCCCTCGGCGTCGTCGGCCTGTGGCTCGACCGGCTGCTGCGCGACCTCGCCCCCGACATCGTCCACTTCCAGCACACGCTGTACGTCGGCCTCGATCTGGTCCGTCGGGTGCGGGACGTGGTGCCGGGGGCGCGGGTGGTCTACACCCTGCACGAGTTCTTCCCGATCTGTTACCACCGAGGCCTGATGTTCCGGACCCAGGAGCGGGTCCCGTGTAACGGCGCGACGCCCGACCGCTGTCACGAGTGCTTCCCCGACGTGTCGTCCGCCTCGTTCGCCGCCCGCGCCGGCCACGTCCGGCGTCGGCTCGCCGGGGTTGACTTGTTCGTCGCCCCGAGTCGGTTTCTGAGGGACCGCTACGTCGAGTGGGGCTTGCCCGCCGACCGGATCGTCGCCGAAGAGTACGGTCGACTCCCGGCACACCCGACGGACAACTCTCGCCAACAGGGCTACCCCCTGCGGACCCGGTTCGGGTACTTCGGACAACTCAACGCCTTCAAAGGCGTCGATGTGTTGCTACGCGCGGTCCTCCACCTCGCGGCGTCGCCGGGTGGGTTGCCGGCGGGGTTCGAGTTGCACCTGCACGGGGCCAACCTCGAACTCCAACCGATCGCGTTCCAGAAACTGTACCGCGGCCTCCTCGACGCCTGCCGGCCGCTCGGGGTTGTGACCGACCACGGGCCGTACTCTCAGAATCAGTCGGCCGGGTTGGTCGCCGCCGTTGATTGGGTGGTGGTGCCGTCGGTCTGGTGGGAGAATTCGCCGCTGGTGATCCAGGAGGCGTTCGCGCACGGCCGGCCGGTACTGTGCAGCGACATCGGCGGT
This sequence comes from Fimbriiglobus sp., assembly GCA_043744775.1. Lineage (GTDB taxonomy): Bacteria > Planctomycetota > Planctomycetia > Gemmatales > Gemmataceae > Fimbriiglobus. The sequence goes on from JAYTUC010000240.1 coordinate 45,855, forward strand.
ATGCGCGAGAAGGTCGCCGACGGCACCGACGGCCTGCACTTCCGCGCCGCCGACCCCGCCGACCTGGCGCGCGTCCTGACGTTCGCGGCCACGACGCCGGGGCTGTGGGACCGACTCCGGGTCAACGTGAGTCCACCGTACCCGATGTCCGACCACCTCCGGCGGTTGCTCGAACTGTACCGGCGACCTCAAAGAGCCGTCACGCCTGGCCCGTCATGACTTTGAAGTCGGCGCGGGCTTGCTCGTACCGCGCGACCGCCTGCCGGAGGGGCGTTCGGAGTGCCTCCGTGTCGGCTCGCACCGCTGGGGCGAGGGCTTCGAGGCTTGCCAGGTTCCCCGCCAGCTCGTTGAGGAGTTGCTGCTGCCGGCCGCGGAATTTCAGCACGAGCGCCGCCTGCTCCGACGGCGCGACCGCCGTCGCCGGGTCGAAGCGGTAAGTGCCGATGACCGAGTCCCGCCAGGCGATCACGCTCGCCGTCAGCACGTCGCCGAAGCCGTACACGTGCCGCACCGCCTCGTAACTGATGTCGGCCGCGGTCAAAATGCCGTGGCCGGCGAGCGCCTCCTTACGCCCCACACCGAGTCTGGGGATCACGGCGTCGGCAACGGGGTGCAAGCGAAGGTGCCGCAGCCGCCCGGCCACTTCCGCGAGCGCCGTGACTCGAACCACCTCCCGCCGGTACTCAGGGGCCAACTCGTGACACCGATCGACGAGCGGCGTGATCGCCGCCGCGAGTCGGGACCGCTCCGCGCGGTAGTCACGGGTCCGGTCCGCCCACGCCCGCTCCGCGGCCGTCAGGGCCACCTCCGCGTCTCTCGCGGCCTGGCTCCGCGCGGCCAGCTCCTCGCCGGCCTTCGACTTATACGCCTGTTCCGCTTCGGCAACGGCCCGTTCCCCCCGCTGCCGAATAGTGAGGCTAACCTGTTCCGCCGCGGCAATCGCATCTCGCGTCTCGGACTTGGTCTGCTCGACCGATGACTCAAGCCGTTGGTGAATCCGTTGCCGCTTGTCCCGGAGTGTGGCGACCTGGTGCCGCGCCGCCGTGAAGGGGTACAGGGCGACGTAGGCGGAGAGCCAGGAGCCGAACACGACCGCCACCGCGCCCCCGAATAGTAGGAAGCCGCGGTGAATGAGTCCGAGCGGCACCAGGGCAATGCCCAGAAGGGTCACGGCCGCCAAGACACTGGCGACGACAAGTCGCGTGCCACGTTCGCGATCGACGGCTTCGCGCGACTCCTCGTACCCCAGTGCGAGGTCGCCGTCCAGGGAGTCGAACCGGTTCCGGAGCTTCTGGAGGATCGACCGCTCGCGATCCGTCGCCAGCCGTTTTTCAATCTCCTCAGCGACACGCCGCTCCCGCATTTCGGACGCGAGCAGCTCCGCAGCGGACTGACACTCCGACTTGAGTCGGGCGAACTCGGCCGGCAACACCCTGCCGGCGGGGGGAACTGGCGGCAAATAATCGTGACGGTTGTAGGAGAAGTCTTCGGCCCGCGCCGCTTCCAAGCGCTTTAGGGCGGCTAGCAACGCGGCCTCATCGACGGCGAAGGTGCCGCCGCCGCCGGCGACGCCGAAGTAGTACTCGGGGCCGGTCTTGGCGAGTCGGCACCAGACGCACGTGCCGGCCCCACGCCAGAAGGTGTGACCCGTGTCCGAGACACAGGTTGTGACCCGCGCGTCGAGACTCTGGAGTTCGGCGTGCCACTCGGTCGCCGTCGGTCGTCCGTCGGAGGTCTTCCGCTCGAAGGCGCGGCGGAACAGCGTGCCGAGAGCGGGCGGGATGTCCGACAGCGTCGGGACGTGCGGCGGCGGGGCCATGTGCCAGGTGTGGGCGTCGGGGCCTTGCGCGAAGCGGTAGTCGGCGATCAGTTGCTCGAAGCCGGGGTCGTCGGTGCCACTGTACACCCCCGCGTACGGGTGGCGGCCGACGAACAGGAGCTGGTAGATCAGCACCGCCAGGCCGAAGCGGTCGTGGTTCTCCTCCCGCGTGTGACCGCGCAACGGCTTGCCTTGCAACTCGGGCGGGGTGTAGTGCGGCACGCCCACGTCACAGCAGTAGACCCGACCGCCGGCCCGCACCTGGAACGAGTCGCAGTCGATCAGCCGGACTTCGGCTTTGGGCGAAACCAGGGCGTTGCTCTGGTTCACGTCGCCGACGAGGCAGCCGGCCCGGTGGACCTCCTCGAACGCCGCGGCCAGGTTCAGCGCGGCCCGCACCTGGAACGCCCAGCCGGCGCGTGGGAACGACCGCAGGCGTTGCGCCGGGTTGTACAGCGCCTGCACCGGCTGGCAGTCGGTCACCCGCGGCATCACGAACCCGGCGGCTTGCCGCGTCCGGGCGTCGCGCGCCAAGCCCGTAGGCCACGCCGCGACCTTCAGCAGGGCGGGGGAACCCAGCCCCGCCATCGCCGTGAGCTTCTCGACCGCCTCGGGACTCGGCGGTTTGTGGTACAACTTGACGACCGACTTTGGATCGCGCGAGAGTCCGTACACATCCCCCTCACCGCCGCCGCCGATCTTGGCACCCAGCGGCAGCGCGCGACCAGCGGAGTCGATCACGGGGGGCGGGGTCATCGGCGGCGAACCGCGATCACGAGGGTCTTGTCGTCGTCGGTGCGGGCGTTCACCCGCGGCGAGTCCAGAAATGCCCGCAACGGCTCGACCAAAGCCTTGGGGTCGGTCGCGGTCCTCAGGGCGTCGAAGAGTGGGCGGAAGAACGCCGCGTGGGGAGTTCGCGCGGCGAAGTCGAGGGCCAGGCGTTGCAAACCATCCGTCAGAACGGCGAGTTCGTCGGTCGGCCCGTCGGTCGTCTCGAAGCGGAGACGGGCCGGGAAATCGTCGTCGGTCAGGAAGTCCGTCGCGTTGGCGTACTCGGCCGGCTCCGGCCAGGAAACGACGCGGTCGCCGACGACGATCGCGCCGTCGCCGACCTGGGCGAACGCCGCCGCGTCGGGGCCGACGACCGTCAGCAGCGCGGTGCACGCCAGCTCCCGGCCCGGCACCCCGAGGCGCTCGGCCTCCGCCAGCACCGCCTCACGCACGCCGCGGAAGAGTTCGGTCATGCCGTCGGGCGTCAGCAGGCTTTCGGGAGTCCCGAGTGTGACGCGGCGGACCAGTTCGTCACACGCCAGGGTCGCCCCGGCCTCGGCGTGGGTGGCGCTGCCGGCCCCGTCGGCGACCGCGACGGCGAGCCACCCGGAGGCGGGGCCGAAGGGGCGGACGCGGAAGGCGTCCTGGCACGGCACCGCGTGGTCCCGGTGGCCCGTCCCGGCGACGCTCGCGCCCAGCACCGACCACGCCGGCGTCACAGGCTGGCCCAGCCGGTCGGCGGTGCGAGGGGGACATTGACTTCGTTGCCGGGCGTCGAGTGCGACACCGCCCGCTGGGACTGCGACAGCCAGACAAACATCTCGCGGAAGCTGTAGCCCTTGAGGTGCAGCGGCTGCCGGGCCGTCGAGAGTTGCCGCAGGGTGTCGAAGTTGGCCCCCGCGACGCCGACGGCGAAGAAGGCGAACGCCTTCGACCGCTCCCCCTCCTGGACCCTCAGCGCCGCGGCCTGCCAGGCGTCGGTCGGCTCGCCGTCGGTCACCAGGAACACCCACGGCCGGTAGTAGTGCAGGCCGTTCTGCCGGTACAGCCGCTTGCGCTCGGTGACGGCGTCGAGCGCCCGCAGGATCGCCGCGCCCATCGGCGTCTCGCCGTTGGCGGTCAGCGTCGGCGGCTCGAAGTCCTGGGCGCTGACGAACGGGCAGGCGGTTTCGACGGTGCCCCCGAAGGTGATGACGGACACCTCGACCCGCTGGGCGGCGAGGGGGTCGGCCATGAGGTCGGCGTGGTAGGCCCGCAAGCCCTCATTCACGAGGTCGATGCGGGTGGTGCCGCCGGCGACGGCGCGGTAGGTCTGGCCGTCCTGCTGGATCGTGTAGCCGAGGTCCTTACCGACCTCGCCCACGACTTCGGCCATCGACCCGGAGGTGTCGATCAGTAGCACGCACGGGCAGCGCGGCTCCGGGTTGCTCGCCAGCCCGATGTCCCCGAACGGCTGCTGCTCGGCCATCTGAAAGCCTCCCGCGAACGCGACGATCCCCCGACGTTCAGGCTACCAACTCCGGGCCGGGCCGCCCGCGAAATGTCGGGCCGAACCCCTCGTGGGCGTACCCTGTCTTTGGGGCTAGGGGCGTCGCGACGTGGGGGGGTTAGCCGTGGAAGCCGTGATTCTGGTCGGGCTGCAAGGGGCCGGCAAATCGACCTTCTGCAAGGAGCGTTTCTGGCGCACGCACCTGCGGCTGAACCTCGACATGCTCAAGACCCGCAACCGCGAACGCCTGTTGCTGGCGGTCTGCGTCGAGACGAACACGCGCTTCGTCGTGGACAACACCAACCCGACGCGGGCCGACCGGGCGGTCTACATCGTCGCGGCCAGGCGGGCCAAGATGCGCGTCGTCGGCTACGTCTTCGCGTGCCCGCTGGCGGACTGCCTGCGGCGTAACGACCAGCGACCCGAGGCCCAGCGCGTGCCGCACCGCGGGGTGAACGCCACGGCCGATCGCTACGAAGCGCCGACGCTGGCGGAGGGGTTCGACGCCCTATTCACGGTGACGAACGACGACGCGGGCGGGTTTGGGGTCGAGGAGTGGCCGGCGGCAGTGATTGGCGAGCCGTAAGCGTGAGCGACTCGAGGTCTTCGCCCGCAAGTGGGGGGAAGACCTCCAGTCGCTCACGCTTCCGGCTCGCCAGGGATTCGTTACTGCCGCGTCGTGATGTAGCCCTTGAGTGTGTGGCCCAAGGCGGCCCGGAGGTGGTGGAACTCCAGGCGCTCCAGCTCGGCGTGGCGGCTCACCAGGTACACCGAGTCGCAGGCGGCGGCCAGGTTCGCGGCCGACTGGGCGGTCGAGTGCTCCCAGGCCCCCACATCGACGAACACGTAGTCGAACCACTGGCGGACTTGCGTCAACAGCCGCGGCAGTTCGGTCGGCAAGGACGCGAGGGTCTTGTCGGTGGCGACGCCGGCGGCCAGGACGTGCAGGCCGCTCACGGCCGTGGTCTGGATCGCCCAGGCCAGCGGGACGGACTGCGCGAGGACTTCGCTCAGCCCCGGCGCGTCGCCGGTCGCCAGGCGGGCGGCCACCGCGGGCCGCAGGACGTTGCCATCGACGACCAGCACCCGCGCCCCGGTGTCCTGCGTCATCGCCACGGCGACGTTCAAGAGCACCGTCGTCGTGCCGGCGGCGGCGCTCGTGCCGGTCAGGCTCACGACGCGGCTGGCCTGGCCGTCGAACGAGCCGCGAATCTCGTCGCGGACCAGCCGGTACTCGGCGCTGATCGGGTGTTCGGGGTGGTGGTGCGTGACGACCTCGGGCGCGACCCCGGCCGGCAGGATGCGCAGGCCCGGCTTCGGGAACTTGTGCAACGCGACCGACAGCACCCGAGGGTCTTCGGCGACGGTCGGCGCGACGACCGGGGCGGGGCGCGGCCGGGCGGGTGCCGGGGCGAAGCGCGGCTCCGGCGGGGTGGGGAGGACATGGAACGGCACCGACACCGTCGCCGGGGCGACGAACCGCACTGTCGGTGGGGCGAAGGCCGGTTGCGGGGCGGGGCGTTGGTAGCTCGTGACGACGCCCTCCGGGCCGCCGACCTCGACGAACGGGATGTCGCTGGCGTAGGCGTTCATGGGCGTCTTCTCCCCCCGCGCGGCGGGGTCGGTGGCGGTCGCGGTCGGGAACGGGGCCGTCGTCGCGGCGGCCGGGGCGGGGTCGTGGCCGGCCTCGCTGATGATCCGAAACATCCGCCCCATTGCGGTGACCCTTCGTGAACTTGTGGGGGAAAACGGGTGCGGGCGGACGCCCAAGGTCACGCGCCCTTGCGGCGCTTGGCCGTGCGGGCCTCGGCGACCGGGGCCGCCCGCTTGGGCGCGTCGAACGGTACGGTCTGCATCGGCAACTCGTCGTCGCCGTCTTCAGCGACAAGCCCGAGTTGCGCCATCGCCGCCATCATCGCTTCCGCGTCGGCCGCGGTCGCGCCGGCCGACGCCGCGACCGCGAGTGCCCCCGCCGCGAGCTGGTTCAGCAGGCGCGGCACGCCCCGCCCCGCCGCGACGGCCAGCGACAACGCTTCGGCGTCGAGCGACCGGTGCTTGCGGTCGCCGGTCAGCGTCAGTTGCGCCAGCAGGAACTCCTCCGACTCCTCCTCGCTCAACGCTTCGAGCGCGAACCGCGCCCCGAGCCGCTGGCCGAAGGCATGAAACTCCGGCTTCGTCAACCGCTCCCGCAGTGTCGGCCAGGCGACCAGCACGACGAACAGCGCCCGCGCCGAGTGCGTGCCGAGGTTGCCCAGCAGCCGCAACTCTTCGAGCAGCTCCGGCGAGAGCGTTTGCGCCTCGTCGAGGACCAGCACCGTCGTCGCCCCCGCCGGCAGCCGCTTCAGGAGCAAGTCGGTGACGGCCAGCCGCAGCTCGTGCTCGCTCAAGTGCTGGTACGGCAAGTCGGCGTCAAAGAGGATCGACTGCAAGAGTTCCGCCGGGCGGGCGAAGTGGGCCGACGGCAGGAACAGCCGCGGCACCCCGGCGTCGAGGCCTTCGAGGAACTTCAACACGGTGACCGTCTTGCCGAGGCCGGCGTCGCCGTCGAGCAGCGCGACCGACTCGCCGGCCGCGAAGGCGTCGCGCAGGCCGGCGAGGGCGGCGTCGTGGGTCGGCGTGGGGCAGTAGAGGCGGGCGTCCGGATTCGGGCGGAAGGGCCGCAGCGGGCGGGTCGGCGGTCCCGAGCGGGCGAGCGTCATGGGGCCGCGTCCTTGCGAATCCGTGGGGTCTTGACCAAGTATCATCGACCGGACTCGCCCGGCGACTTGACCGCAACCGCGCGAGTCAGGGGTGCGAAAGCGAAGCATTTTGCCGCAGAGACGCGGAGACGCGGAGTAAACAAAAACCGTTTGAGTTGGGTTTCGTCTGGCGTACTCACCTGACGTGCGAAGGGTCGAGGTCTGAACACAGGGTTTCGGTTTTCCCCACGCCTCCGCGTCTCTGCGGCGAAATTCTTGTCACTGACACAGCGGGTCCGGCTTCGCGCCGCCGGCAGTTCGGGGT
>JAYTUC010000241.1:0-18343 GCA_043744775.1 Fimbriiglobus sp.
GTCGTCCCCCTTATCGGGAAGGAACAGCGGGCTGACACCCGCCGCTCGCCGGGAGAGATTCGCCGGGAACTCACTTTACCCCTTCATCACGCCGGTGCGGATGTGGCGGACGGCCCCGGACAGGCTCGCGAAGTGCCGCATCGCGGTGAAGTTGTTCACCTCGTACTGGTTCATCGCCACCGCGAACAGGAAGATCCCGATCGAGTCGCCGCCGGGCGGGGCCGGCTCCTCCTCGACCATCTCCGCGAAGATCGCCCCGTAACGCAGGTCGAACGTGATCGCCACGTTCTTGCCGTGCCGCGACGGGTACAGCCACTCGTTCAGCGTCGGCCAGCGCGTGAAGACCGACAGGGCCAGGTCGGTCCAGATGCGCTTCTGCTCGGCCACGTCGGTGACGGTGTGCTTGCCCTTCAAGTCGGTGTGCAGCCCCGGCAGGCGGTTCAGCCCGCGCAGGATTTCGCGGTCGTCGGTGCCGGTGGCGATGACTTGGAGTTGGCCGTTGCGGATCTCGCAGAGGATGGCGAAGTCGAGGCCGCCGCTCCAGCGCACGTAGTGCCGCAGCGCCCGGCAGTACTCGCGCATCAGGTCGGTGGGGTTGGGGTTGAACGTCTGGGGGCCGCGCGGCAGGGTCCACCAGCACCAGCCGGCCAAGAGCGCGATCGAGCCGGCGAAGACCAGCATCGACGCCCCGCCGACGACCTCGGGCGGGGCCTTCTCCTCGGTGACGAGCCGGTGCAGCAGCTCGAGCTGGGTCGAGCCGGGGTTGCGCAACGCCGCGACGCGGAGCCAGCCGTACGCGCCGGCGACGAGCGACCCCGCGAGCAGGGGCAGGTAGCGGCGGCCGGGGTTAATCCACTCGACGAGGGGCCGGCCGCTGCCGAACGTCACGAGGTAGTTGAAGAGCAAGTAGACGATGGCCGCGTAACCGGCCGCCTGCAGCAATTCGCTCACCGACGGGGAACCTCTGTAAGTGGACCGGCGAGCCGGAAAGCGTCCGCGCCCGGAGGAAGACTCCGGGCGCGGACGCTTTCCGGCTCGCCCTAACCTTCCGCCATCTCGGCGGTGATGTTGGCGTTGGTGTAGACGTTCTGCGAGTCGTCGTTGTCGTCGAGCACGTCGAGCAGCCGCATCAACTTCTTGCCGACCTCGAGTTCGAGATCGACGTAGTCCTTCGGCAACTGCTTGATCTCGGCCTCGGTCGGCTCGAAGCCGGCCGCCTTGAGCGCGTCCACGACCGCGGGGAAGCTGACGATGTCCGTCGTGATGGCATAGGAGTCGCCGTCGCGCTCGAAGTCCTCGGCCCCCGCGTTCAGCGCCGCCTCCATCACCACGTCTTCGTTCTTGTAAGTCTTGGCACTGAGGAGGATCAGCCCTTTCCGGTCGAACATGTAGCTGACACAGCCGATCGCGCCGAGGTTCCCGCCGAGTTTCTCGAACGTGCTGCGCATCTCGCCGCCGGTGCGGTTGCGGTTGTCGGTCAGCGTCTCGACGAGGATGGCGACGCCGCCGGGGCCGTAGCCCTCGTAGGTGATCTCCTCGTAGCTCTCGCCCTCCAACTCACCGGTGCCCTTCTTGATGGCCCGCTCGATCTTCTCCTTGGGCATCGAGACGTGGCGGGCCTTGTCGATGGCGTAGCGCAGCCGCAAGTTCGTGTCGGGGTTCCCGTCGCCGTTCTTGGCGGCGATCATGATGTAGCGCGCGAGCTTGCTGAAGACCCGCGCCCGCGACGCGTCCTGCTTGCCCTTGCGCACGGCGATGTTCGCCGAGTGGCTGTGCCCCGCCATCGTCAACCCTCACAAAAATGAACGAAGTCCTACCGGGCATTGTAGCAGGTTCCGCGACTCACTTCGCCCGACGCGGCGGCGGCGGCTCGCGGCCGAGCGGCGGCCGGCTGACCACGACCCCGGCCGTGCCCTCGGACTCGTCGGTGAGGTGGACTTGGTGCCGGCCGTTCGAGAGGCCGCCGACGATGAGCGCGACCCCCGCGCAGCCCGGCCGCGCCGCGGGCGGCGCGATCAGGTCGGCCCCCTGAAGGACCGTCTTGAACGTGACGGTGAGCTTGTCCGGCACCGGCTTGATGCCCCGCAGTGCCAGGGCGTACTCGACGCCCCAGTCCTCCGGGGCGATGGTCACGCGGCCCGACTTCGAGACGAACTTCGTGTCGGTACGGCCCTCGCCGTCCGGGCCGCTGACCGAGCCGGTGAGTGTGAAGGCGAAGTGCTTCGGCGTGGCCGCGTCCTTCGTCATCTCCATCGTCCAGTCCTCGGCGACCGGCTTGCCCGTCGGCCGCATCCCGGCGACGACCGGCCACTTGCCCCCCTGCTTCGCCAGCGCCCGCGTGAAAACGTAAGCCCCCGGAATCTCACTCGGCTTGACGCCGTCGATGGTCACCGCGACGGACTTCGTGGCCCCCGGCTGGAACAGCAGTTCGACCCGGCTCCCGGTCACTTTGTGGACGATCAGCGGGGCTCGCGCCGCGCCGAACCCGCCCACCGCGTGCCAGTCGTCAGCCGCCGGCTTGGCCTCCGGGTCGTAGCGGAGATACGCTTTGACACACTCGGCCATCAGGAACTCGCCATGGGCGTTCAGGTGAACGTCGTCGCGCAGCAGCGCCTTCGGGGCGAGCTTGTTGGCCGTCAGGTAGCGCTTCCAGATCGCCCGCTGGTCGCACAACTCGCAGCCGTACTTCTTCGCGACACTCGGCAGGAAGTTCTGGTTCATGAACGCGTCCCAGTGCTTGCCGGCCGGCGGCAACTTCGCGGGGTCGGTCTCCTCGGTGAGGTCGCCCGGCTTGGTGACGTGGTCGGTCTGCATCAGCACCTCGGCCCCCGTCCGGTCGCGGACCCGGCGGATAATGTCCTCGTACTTGTCGTGCGCCCCGTAGACGTGGAAAATGACGAGGTCCGGCGCGAACGGGTACAGGTCGGTCTCGGCCGTCTTGACGAGCAGTTGCGACGAGTACCCCGCCAACGCCCGGTTCTCGACTGTGAGGTCGGCGTGCGGGAAGCGGGCCTTCAAGTCGGCCGTCACGAGATCGGCCCACTTCTGCTCGGTGATCGACTGCCCGTAGAACAGCACGCGCACGGGGTTCCGCTTGGCCACGGTACTCGTGACGAGGAGCCGCATCGTCCGCTGGACGTTCGCGCCGAACTTCGACACGTCTCCCAGCACCTCGGGCGTGACGGGCGGGAACGGCTCCGCCGCGCGGCCCAGGCCGGCGACGAAGAACAGCGCGATCAGTGACAGCCGCATGACACTTACTCCGGGGGGGGGTTACTCGAACTCGCGGGTCCAGGCGTCCGCGGCGTACTTGGTGACGACTAACGCCTGCGCCGCGGTCAGCTCGTCGGGCGAGAGTTCACCGGCGGTGCCGCCGTAGCGGGCGACGAAGCCGGCCCGCAAACTCTCGACGACCGCCTCACGGCTCAGCCCGGTTTGGCGCGCCAGCGGGCTGACGCGCTTGGCCGCGCTCGCCGTGCCCTTGGGCCTCAACTTGGCCCGGCCGATGCGCAACACCCGCGCCATCTCGGCGGAATCGATGTCGTAGGCGATCGTCGTGTGGTGCAGCACGACGCCCCCGCGCCGGGCCTGCGCCGCGCCGCCGATCTTGCCGTCGGCGCAGGCGATGTCGTTGATCGGGACGTGGTGCGCGTCCACGCCCAACTCCCGCAGCGCCTCGATCACCCACGCCTCGCAGACCTCGTAACTGGCGCGCACGCTCAACCCGGCGAGCGCCGCGTCGGGCAACGTCAACGAGTACGTGATCGCCCCGCGCGGCTGCACGAACATCGCCCCGCCGCCGCTGATCCGCCGCACGACCGTCACGCCCAGCGCCACCGCCGCGTCGAGATCGACTTCGTTGGCGACCGACTGCGTCCGCCCGAGGACGACCGCCGGCGCGTCCCAGCCCCAGAAGCGCAGCGTCGGTTGCGTCAACCCGTTGGCGAGGCGGTCGGTCAACACTTCGTCGAGCGCGACGTTGAGCGCCGGACTGAATGGCCGCTCCGGCAAAATGCGCCAGGGGTAGCCGGCCCAACCGGCCGTGAACCGCGCGACCTCGGCCGGCGTGAAGCGCCCGATGTGCCCCGCCGTCGGCGCATCGACGGCCGACCGCACGGCGACGGCAATCGCCTCGGGCGTGGTGCCGGCGAGTTCGACGCCGAAGGGAACCGCCGCACGGACGTGGGCGGCGAGCGCGGCGACCCCCAGCGTCGCTGGCCGGCCGTTGAGCGCGGCGGCCACGGCGGCGAAGTCGGGGGAGTCTGCCCCGAGGTGGACGCCGGCGAGCAAGCCGTCGAGGACGTTCAACGTGACCGCGACGGGCCGGCTGGGGGGAGGGGAGGGCATCGGGGAATTGTAAGCGGCTGCGCCCGAATCGCGCGGTTGCCGGCGGGTAGCCGGCCAAAACCGGGCCGCCCGCTGAAGCCGTACGGCACTCGACTACCCCTGGCCGCCGACGAAGACGCCGCCGCGGAAGTTGGCGTCGAAGCCGGGGAGGTCCGCGCCCGCCACGCCGGTCGTGCCGAGGGCGGTCCTGACGAGGAGCGGGTCGCCGACGCCAGACCCGACGACCAGGTCGGCCAGGCCGTCGCCGTTGACATCGGCGACGGCCACCCGCGCCCCGCCGGTGTACGACGCCGGCAGCGGACTCAGGTCGAGCCGGCGGGTGCCGGTGCGGCCGTCGAACGTGCGGACGCCCGCGCCGCCCGGCCCCGCGCCGACGATAACCTCGGCCGCGCCGCCGCCGTCGGTGTCCCCCGCCGCGACCGAGACGCCCGTGCGCATGGACGGGTCGAAGGCGAAGAAGTTCGACAGCACGGCGAGCGAAAGCCCGTCGAAGACGCCCACGCGGGGGCCGCCGCCCGGCCCGGAGCCGACGACGAGGTCGCTGACGCCGTCGTCGTTCACGTCCCCGGCCGCGACCGTCACGCCGCCGCGCTGGCCCGACTCGAAGGCGAAGAAGTTCTGCAGCACGCCGAGCGTCTCGCCGTCGAAGACGCTGACCCGCGGGCCGCCGCCGACCCCGGCCCCGACGACGAGGTCGCCGAGGCCGTCGCCGTTGGTGTCGCCCACGGCCACGGTCACGCCGCCGGTGAAGGTCGGCTCGAAGGCGAAGAAGTCCCGGACGACCGCCCCGGTCACGCCGTCGAACACCCGGATGCGTGGCCCGCCGCCCGGCCCGGCCCCGACGACGATGTCGTCAACGAGGTCGCCGGTCACGTCGCCCAGCGCCGTCGTGACGCCGCCGGTGAAGGTCGGCTCGTAGGCGAAGAAGTCGCGGACCTTCTGGCCGGTCTGGACGTTCGTCACGGTCACCCGCGGGCCGCCGCCGGCCCCGGCCCCGGCCGCCACCAACTTGGACGCGGCAGCCAGGTTCGGGAACGTCTCGAAGTTCACGGGCGCAGGGAGCCTCGGCGACTCGGCCGCGTTGTCGGTCCCCCGCGGGACGGTCGGCGGCAGCGCCGGGGCGGTGGCCGGCGGGGCGGTCGGGCCGCTGCCCGGCTGCGACGGGGTGCCGGGCGGGGCCGGCGGGGGCACCACCGGCGGGCTGCCCGGCGGCGGCACCACCGGCGGCGTGGCGGTGCGGCTGTCGGTCGCCGTCAGGATGCGCTCGAACGAGATCGGCAGGGCGCTCGGCACCGTGGCGTCGATCGTGGCGGTCGTGGCGAACGGCGGGGGGTTTTGCCCGGCCCCGATGAGTGTGAGCGAGGTCACCTGACTCAGCGGGACGCTGTGGTAGAGCTGGCCGTTGACGAGCAGTTCGAGGTTACCGCCGGCCGCCCGCACGGTGACCTGGTCGGCCACGTCGTCCTGGCCGACGGACTGGTTGCGGAGGTCGAGCACCAACGCCGCCGGGCCGGCCGTCTGGGCGTCGATGAAGCCGGCGAACGACGACACGCGGGTGTCGTGCGACAGGCTGCCGAACCCCGCCTGGACGGCCGGGTTGAGGACGGCCGGGTTCTCCGGGCTGGAGGCCCCCGGCCCGCTGGTCGTCACGCCGGCGATCACGTTCTTGCCGTTGACCTGGAAGAACGCCGGGCCGCCCGAGTCGCCCTGGCCCGAAGTGCCTTCGCCGGGCACCCCCAAGTCGTTGACGCCGAGGATGCGGCCGAAGGCGTCGTTGGCCGCCGACCCGTTGTCGAAGTCGTACAGCAGCGCCTGGGTGCCGCCGTAGTTGACGCGGTCGCCCAACGTGTCGTAGCGGTTGCGGGCCGTCCGCTTGGTGTCGGTGGCGTTCGACTGCTGGCCGGTCGTGCCGGTGCCGATGGTGCCGTAGCCGACGACGGTGAACGCCTGCCCGACCTCGTCGGTGTTGCGGTACAGGTCGTAGCGGTCGGCCCCCAACCCCGGCGGGCCGGACGGGGCGAGGGCCGGCAGCGTCATGACGGCCAAGTCGTCCGTCACATCGACCCCGTTGTAGCCGGGGTTGAGCTTGATGTTGGCGACCGGCACGTCGATGTCGATGCGGCCGACGTTGGGCAGGTCGAACGACACCTTGGCCGGGCCGTCCAGCCCGACCGTGCCGGTCCCCTCCTTGGTGAAGTTGTGGGCCGACGTGAGGACGTGCCGGCCGGTGGAGAGTAGCGAGCCGGTGCCGTTGAACATCTGCCCGCCGATCGTCACGGTAATCTGCACCACGCCGTCGAACCCGGTGCCGGGCGTGACGAGGGGGGCGAGTTCGGTGGCCCCCAGAACCGGGGTGATGCGCGTTTCCATCTCCTCGACGTGCAAAGCGGCGCGGCGGCGTGCGGTCATGGGAGGGCGTCCATCCGGAGGGTTCTAGTCCTAATACCATCGAAAGTATTGACGCCAGCCGCCTCGGACTCCGAATTCGGCCCGCGAAGAATGCCCGCCCCGAGCCGCAGCGGCACAACCCCCCGCCTCCACCGCCTCAGCTCTCCGCGCGGGGGAGGCAAACGCGGAAGGTCGTGCCCTTGCCCTCGACGCTCTCGGCCCGCACCGTGCCGCCCATCGTCTGCACCGTGTGCTTGACGATCGCCAGGCCCAGGCCGGTGCCCCCCATCGCGCGGGTGCGGGCGCGGTCGGCCCGGAAGAAGCGCTCGAAGATGCGCGGCAGGTCGCGCGGCGGGATGCCGATCCCGGAGTCCTCGACCTCGAAGCAGACCTGCTGCGCCGTCGATTCCCACCGCGCCGTCACCCGGCCGTTCTCCGGCGTGTACTTGATGGCGTTATCGACCAGGTTGTCGAGCACCTGCGCCAACGCCTCCTCGTCGGCCCACACGCTCAGGTCCGGCGGGCAGCCCAAGAGCGCCACGCCGTCGAGCGTCATGCCCTTGCCCTCGGCGCGGGTGCGGTGCCGGTCCAGGCAGGCGTGGACCGCGTCCTCGACGGCCACGACCTCGAAGTCCATCGTCGCCTCGCCCGACTCGATCCGCGCCAGCGACAACAGGTCGGCCACCAGCGCGTCGAGCCGGCTGCTCTGCGAGTCGATCTCGTCGAGGAACATGCCCCGCGTCGCCGGCTCGTCGATCGCGCCGTCGAGCAGCACCTCGATGCTCGACTTGATGTTGGCGATAGGCGTCTTCAACTCGTGCGAGACGTTGGCGACGAAGTCTTGCCGCAAGCGTTCGAGCCGCCGGATCTCGGACACGTCGTTGACGACCATGACCGCGCCGGCGCTTGCGCCGCCCGGCCCGTCGGCCCCCGGCAGCGCCGAGACGGTCACGGCCAGGCTCGTCGCGGGGTCGCCGGGCAGGTCCACCTCCTCGCGGTACGGCCCGCCGCCGCGCAGGCACTTCCGCGCCGCCTCCTGCACGGCGAGTTGCCGCGTGACCTCCCACAGCTTGCGGCCGACGGCCGGGCCGGGCGGGAAGTCGAGCAGCGCCGCGGCGCGGTCGTTGGCGAAGAGTACGCGCTGCTCGGGGTCGAACGCCACGACCCCCTCGGCGAGGCCCGAGAGGATCGTGCGCAACTGCTCCTTGTCCTGTTCGAGTTCGCTGAACGTCGCGGCGAGCCGCGCCCCCATCGCGTTGAAGCTCTGGGCGAGCAGCCGGAACTCGCGGCCGCCCGAGGGGGCGATGCGGTGCGCGAAGTCGCCGTGGGCGAGCCGGTCGGCCCCGCGCGCCAGGGCGTCGAGCGGCTGCGCGAAGCGGCGGGCGAGGACGTACGCGGGGACCATCGACAGCGCCACGATGCCCGCCACCGCCGGGGCCACGTCGGCCACGAGTTCGCCGAGCGAGGCGACGTTGCGGTAGAGCAGCAGCACGCCGACGACGGCGACCGTCGCCGCGACCAGGGCCAGGTACGTCGAGAACAGCCGCCAGAACATGCGTCGCCACCTCGCTTGGAAGGACCCCACGTCGCCGAGTCGCGCGTCAGCGCCGCCAGGCGGCCCAATCGACGACGACCGCGGCCTCCATCGCCTTGGCGGCGTCGGCCAGCCAGCCGGCGGGGCGGCCGGCCAGGTCGCCCGCGATCGCCCCGGCGTTGCGGTCGCCCAGGTGGACGTTCGCCGCCTCCGCCCCCATCGCGCGCAGCAACTCCGTGGCGTCGGTGGCGGTGCCGAGTCCGGCCAACTCGATGCGCGAGCAGCGCGGCCCCAGCCGGCGGGCGACCCACGCCGGGCCGGCGCGGTAGAACGGGTCGGGGCAGCGCTTCGCCCCGGCGACCGCTTTCGCCATGCGCGACGGCCGCTCGTCGCCGGCGGCCCACGCCGTCGCCGGCGGGGTGACCGCCTTGGCGTCGCGGGCGACCCAGCCGCCGCCCCACTGCGCTAGCGCGACGAACCGCGGCTTGCCCAGGCTGCCGACCCCGACGCCCGGCCGGCGGCGGAACTCCGGCGTCAGGTCGGCCGAGGGCAGGTCGGCCGTCAGCGCCGCCCGCGCGGCCTTCGGCGGCGCGACCGCCGGGGCGGCGAGGACCTTGGTGAGCTTCCTCCAGAACTCGACCGGGTCCCGGTCGGCCGACATGGCCAGGGTCCGCAGCCCGGCGTGCCGCTCTTCAAGCACGAACGGGTCACCGCCGACGCGGAGGGCGTCGCCGTAGCCGCCGAGGATCGCCTCGCAGGCCGCCTTGAACTTCAGCTCCTTGACCCCGCCGGCCGTGTCGGCGTCGCGGACGAACCGGACGCTCGCCGCCAGCCGCACCAGGTCGTTGGCGTAGGGCAGCGTGTCGGCCTCGTCGAAGTCGTTGACGCCCCAGCAGAGCCGGCCGTCGCCGTCGCGCCAGGTGCCGAAGTTCTCGACGTGCAGGTCGCCGACGGCCAGGACCTCGGGCGAGCGGTTCAAGTCGCCGCAGACCTTCGGCCAGAGCTGCGCCCAGCGGTAGTAGGTCCCGCGGAAGAACGGGAACGGGTCGGCCACGTCGGCCATCAGGGCGTGCTTGGCGTCGAGGTCGGCCGCGTCGAGCGGGCCGAAGCTGGCCAGCCACGCCTCGTAGCCCGTCGTCGCCTCGTGAAAGGTCATGCGCCGCCCCCCGTGACTCCCCCCGCCGCCGTGTCATTGATACGCCGCGGCGGGCCGGCCGGCCCACGCGGCGCTCAGAGCCGCGGCGAGCGGAGCGCCTGGAGCAGCTGCGCGACGGCCGGCGGCAGCCGCGCCCCGGCCGACTGCGACCACGGGTACTGCGTCCCCGCCCCGCCGCTGCCGGTGACCGCCAGGACGTTGAGTTGCCCCGTCGCCTGCCCCGTCTTGACCTGTCGGAACCAGTGGGCGACGAGTTCCTGAACCGCGAGCCTGGCGGCCGGCGGCACGGCGTCCGTCGCGGTCGTGTACGTCACGGCGAGGACGCCGGGCGGCCCGTCGGGGATGGCGACGACGCCGCGGTCGGCGTGGACGAGGTAACCGCTCGCGTCGAGCGGCAGGCCGCCGGCGCTGACCGCGGTCACGGCGAGGACGGGGTAGTTGCGGAGGAACACCATCCGGGCCGCGGCGGGGTGCGTCTCGGTGAACGTCCCCCCGGCGAAGTCGCGGCCGCAGAACCCGGCGACGAAGGCTTCGGCGGCGGCCGTCAACTCGTTGATGAGGGTCGCGTCGGCGGGGTCGGTGCCGGGCAGGAACAGGCTGGTCACGGGCGGGCTGGGGGTGGCCATCGGGGCGGGGCCTTTCGAGGGGAGGGGGCGAAAAAATAAAAGCGAGCCAAGAGCGTCAGCGACTGGATGTCGAAATGACTCCAATCGCTCACGCCCCTGGCTCGCCAATTCGTCACGCGATCCGCAGTTGGTCGCAGAGCACGAAGCTCTCCAGCCGCCGCGGGCCGGCGTCGATGTGCTGGATGCCGCGCAGGTACGTCATGTCGTTCTGCAACGCCGTGTCGCCCTGATTCCCGGCGAGGAATTCCATCACGCCGAGCCGCGCCACCACCCAGTCGGGGAAGTAGCCCAAGAGCGCGTAGGTCAGGTTGGTGCCGCTGCCCTTGACGCGCGTCTCGCTCACCTGCGACGACCGCACCACCGGCGTGCCGAAGAGCTGCGCCGGCGGGCCGGCCCCGGCGGAGCGGTACGGCGCGAACACGAACGGCCCCGCGCCGTCCGCCTCGCTGACCGCGTCCGTGCGGCGGTTCGACAGCGCCGCCAGCATCGCCTTGCGCATCAGCCAGGCCGTCGGGGCGTCCACGGCGTCCGGCAGCCGCGCCTCCATCAGCGCCACGTCCTCGGGCGTGAAGATGTCCCCGGTGCCGGTCGGGTTGCGCGACACGTGCAGCGGCAGCCCCGCGTAGGTCAGCAGCCCCTTGATCTGCAGCGGCCCGGTGCCCTCGAGCATCGCCAGGTCGGCCTTCGTCGCCGCCGCGCGGGCCATGTCGTACCGCACCAGTGCCTCCGCCGACGGGCTGGCGAAGCGCAGGAGTTCGTTGTTGAGTTTCACCAGGACCCCGAGCTTCTTCGCCTGGAGTTCGAGGTTGCCGGTCGTCGGCTGGCTGTCGGCGATGGGACTGCCCTCGCCGACCCAGTACGCCGTCGAACTGCCGGTCAGCTTGGGGAAGGTCACGCGGCCGTGCGGCGGCAGGGCGATCTCCCGCGCCCCGGCCGCCGTGAACGCCTCGAGGTTGCGCTGCAACTCGATCAGCTCGCCGAACACCGGCAGTTGCTGGAAGCCGTCGGAGTCGCCGGCGAGCGTCATCGCCTTGCGGGTGAAGCGGCCGCGGCCGGTGCGGCGGCCGAGCCAGTCGGCCTCGTCGGGGTCGAAGCGGCCGGCCTGCGCCGCCATCTTCTGCCGCAACTCCGCCTGCAAGCGCCGGCCCTGCGGCTCGAACACCGGCAGCAACTCGCTCGACAGCGGCACCAGGAACGACTGCGAGCCGTGGTGCGGCTGGAAGCCGTAGCCGGCGTACAGGTCGCGCAACTGCTGGTGCGTCTGGATCTCCTCCTTGGCCTGGTCGGCCCCGACGTACCCCAGCGCGAACGCCGCGGCTTTGAGCACGCTGTACCCCGCCGAGTCCTGGCCGACCGGCCCGGCGGTCACCCACGGCACCCGCCGCTCGACCCGGCCCCCGTGCCCCGAGGGCGGCACCGCCTTCTCGATCGACTTCTCGACGGCCGCGGCCGTCTGCTCCTCGATGAACCGCACGATCTCGTCGCGGCTCTGGAACTGCTCCGTCGTCGTCGCCGTCGTCATGGGTTAGCACTCCTGGTGGGAGAACGCGAAACGTCACACTCCGACATCACACCGCCGGCCGGCCGAGCGCGCCGAGCACGTCACCGACCGGCACGAACGCCCCGCCGCGGTCGTCGGGGACTTGGGACAGCCAGTCGCGCAAGGTCGCGTCGCGGACCAGCCCCTTCTGCAGCGCGACCGTGAGGGCACCGGGGTTCTCGGGGATGGGGACCGCGCTGTACTCGTGCAGGTCCCAGTCCTCGACCCGCAGCCCGACGCGGCCGGTCGGCAGGGTGAACTTGCGGGTCCGCCGCGGGGCGAAGCCGATCGACCAGCCGCGTAAAATCCCCTGCTCGTAAAGGCGAAACACGTCCTCGGCGAACCGCACGTTTTGGGCGAAGCGCGTCTCGGCGACGACCCGTGACGGCTGCACGTCGAGCCACTCGCAGGCCCCGATGGGCGGGAACTGCGTGCGGTTGTGCGCCCACAGCACCACGGGGTTCAGCAGGTACTCCTCCGAGTTCGTCAGCCCCGTCGGCACCACCACGTCCCCCGCCTTGTCGGCGTCGATGGTCGTGATGACGCTCCGCAGGCGCATCCGCCGGCCGTCGATGGTCAGGGTGCGGGCCGCGGGGTGGGTGCCGCTGACGATGCCGTTGGGCAGGGCGGCGAGTTGGGCGGGCATGGGCTGCTCCGAACCGGGTATGGGGTGTGGGGTATCGCAGAAGTGTTCAAGGCGAGCCGGAAAGCGTCAGCGCCCGGAGTTCGTGCCGGAAGCGTTAGCGCCCGGAGTTCGGGCGCGCTCAAGAACTCCGGGCGCTGACGCTTTCCGGCTCGCCGTCGAGATCACGGCAGGATCGGCCCGTCGAACTTGGCGTCGGCGTAGGGCTGCAGGCCGCGCGACCGGCGGATCTCGTTGTAAGTCCGTAGGCCGAGCTTCGCGTCCAACTCGTCGTCGCGGCGGCGCTCCGCCTGGTTGCGCGGCGAGCAGTCCGGGAAAGCGATCGTGATGTCCCGCCCGAAGTGCCGGCCGAGGTCGCGGGTCAGCACCTGCGCGATCAGTTCGAGCTTCGGCTGGATGGTGCCTTCGCAGAACATCACCCGCGCCCCGGTCCAGATGTCCGACCCCAGCCCGGCGTTCTCGACCAGCCCCGTGATCGGGGCCGGCACGCGGAACAGCGCCAGGATTTCGTCGCGGGTCAGCTTCGACGAGTTGAGAAAGTCCATCTCCGCGGGCGTGAGCGTCCACGGCGACGCTTTAAGCCCCTGTTCGAGGATCATCGGCCGGTGCCAGTTGCGCCGCCCGGAGAACTTCGCCTCGATCCGCTCCTCCAGCCGCGTGACCGTCTGGTCGGTCAGCGTCTGCTCGGTTTGGAGCATCACGCCGGGCCGCGGTCCGCTGAGGAAGGTCTGGTACCGACTCTTGAGAAGTTCGAGGTTCGAGTCAACGGTCACGGCGTTCGCTTGCAGCGGCGAGAGTCCGTAGTGGGGGTCAAGTGGGTTCGGGTACTTCAGGTGGATGATCTCGTCGCGGCCGAAGCTTTCAGTCTGCACCCCGTTGGCCGACACCTCGTACCGCCCGACGTACTCCTTGACATCCGGGATGACCTTGACCCACGGCGTCGGGACGATCCACAACTCGGCCGGGACGCCGGTGTCGGCGTCCGACGCGACGTACCAAAAACAGTTGCCTGTCAGTTCGAGCGACACGACGGTCAGATACCACATCTCCCACGAAGTCAGCCACGGGTTCGGCACGCTCAGCAGCCGGCAGAGCGGGTGGGTGTGCGGCAGCGGGACTTGCTCGTGCTCGGCCTGGCCGGTGTTGACGTACAGGTACGGCCGCTGCCTCGCGACCTCCTGGCCGATGGCGTTGACCGCGGCGTAGACCCACGACTGGTACTGGCGCAGTTGCTCCGTCGGGTCGTCGCGCCACCAGCCGGCGGCCGGGGCGTAGGCGGGGGCGAGCAATGACCCCAGTCGCGGCGGGGCTTGGGCCGGCGAGGTCGGCCGGGTGCGGAGCGCCTTGAGCGCGCCGTCGAGGCGGGCGAGCCAGGTCATGCGGGCGTCTCCGTGGGGGTCGGGTCGGTCTCGGCCGCGAGCGCGGCTTCGAGCGGGAACAGCACCTCGAACTCGATCGCCTCGGCGCGGCCGACCTTGCGGTAGCCCAGCGAGTGCAGCACGAACAGGACTTCGCGGAAGCTCGGGTAGCGGCGGCGGTTCTCGCGCTGGTAGCGCTCGATCGCCTTAAGGAACGCGAACTCCTCCGGCGTGACGCTACACCCGGAGAAATTCTCCTGGTAAGCGACCGGTGGTCGGTGCGGCATGGCCTTCGCTCCCTGCGGTGGGCCGCGCGGCCCCGTGGGCGAGGTGTTCGGGGCACCTCGCCGTGTGGTGTGGTGGACTTGCGTACAGTTGCGACCTGAGTTGTACACTGCCGGCGCGCGCGGTCAAGCGACTTCCCCGGAAAATCGTCGCAGAAGTCAAGGTTGGTGGCGAGCCGGAAAGCGTCAGCGCCCGGAGTCTGGCGCGCCGGAAAGCGTCAGCGCCCGGAGTCTGGCGCGCCAAGAACTCCGGGCGCTGACGCTTTCCGGCTCGCCAGTCGCGCCAGCGCCGCCGCCGCGAACGCGGCGTAGCGCCGCCCGCGGATCGCCGCGCGGGCGTGGGCCATCAGGTCGAGGTAGAACGCCAAGTTGTGCAGGCTTAGCAGCGACGGCCCCAGCATCTCGTCGGCCGCGAACAGGTGGTGCAGGTAGGCCCGCGAGAAGTTCGCGCAGCAGTAGCACCCGCACCCCGCCATCAGCGGCGCCGGGTCGCGGCGGTGCCTCGCGTTGCGCAGCCGTACCGGGCCGTCCCACGTGAACGCTTGCGCGTTGCGGCCGCTGCGCGTCGGCATCACGCAGTCGAACATGTCGATGCCGGCCCCGACCGCGACGAGCAAGTCTTCGGGCCGGCCGACGCCCATCAGGTAGCGCGGCTTCGTCGCCGGCAGCATCGCGGCGCACTCGGGCAGGGCGGCGTGCATCGCTGCGGGGGCCTCGCCGACGCTGAAGCCGCCGAGCGCGTAGCCGGGGAAGTCCATCGGCACCAACTCCTCCGCGCACTGTGACCGCACGGCCAAGTTCGTGCCGCCCTGCACGATGGCGAAGAGCGCCTGTCCCGGCCGCGTGTGGTGGGTTTTGCAGCGCTCCGCCCACAGCAGCGAGCGGCGGACGGCACTTTGCAGCGTCGGCTCGTCGGCGTCCCCCGGCGGGCACTCGTCGAGGACCATCGCGATGTCACTGCCCAAATTCTGCTGGATGTCGATCGCCTTCTCCGGCGTCAGCTCCAGCAGCCGGCCGTCGATGTGCGAGCGGAACTTCGCCCCGGCGTCGGTGACTTTGCGCTGCGAGGCGAGGCTAAAGACCTGGTAGCCGCCGGAGTCGGTCAGGATCGGGCCGGGCCAACGCATGAAGGCGTGCAGCCCGCCGAGTTCGGCGATCAGTTCGTCCCCCGGCCGCAGGGTCAGGTGGTACGTGTTGCCCAGGATGATCTTCGCGCCGCAGTCGCGCACCTGCTCCGGCGTCAAGCCCTTCACAGTCGCCTGGGTGCCGACCGGCATGAACATCGGCGTGTCGAACGCACCGTGCGGCGTCGTCACGGTGCCGTGGCGGGCGGGGCCGTCGGTGGCGTGCAGCGTGAACATCGGCTACTTCTTTTCCGGCTCGACGACGACGAGCGACGCCGCCTCGTCGATCTGCAGTTGCGGGGTGTCCATGTACATCGACACCTTGCCGGTGGCGCGGACCGTCTTGCCCTTGAAGGTGTCGTAGGTCGCCTTCTCGTAAGGCCCCGTCATGCCCTTCTGGTTGAGCAGCACGGTAAAGTTGTCCTTCGACTTGAAGTCGGCCTCGGAGTTCAAGAACACGCGCTTGCCCTCGTTCACGGCCCGGCCGCCCTTGACGGCGAACTGCACGGTGACCGTCTCGCCGACCATCTTGGCCGCCTCGGCGGGGGTCAAGACGCCCTCGGGCCGCTTCTCCTCCTTCGGCTCCGGCTTGTCCTTCTTGGGGTCCTTCTTCTGCGGGGTGAGCAGGCTAATCGGGAAGTTCTGCTTGATCGTGATCTCGCCGGCCGCGTCGCGCAGCTGCAAGCCGACGACCGGGTCGGCGGCGGCCCAATCGACGGTCACCACGCCGAAGTGGTCGCCGTAGGGCATGCTCGACACGCGATGGCGGTTCGGCTCCTGCTCGCGCCACTTCTTCGCCCCCTGGTTGAAGCCACTCGCGGTGAGGTCGTAGAGCGGGTAGTCGAGGGCCTTGGTCGAGAGCGACAGCTCGCCGAGGTGCCGGTCGCCGCTCAGGACCACGACCCCCTTCGCCTTCGACGCCTTCAGCAGCGTGTAAAGCCGCGCCTGCTCGGCGGGGACGTTGCCCCACTTCTCGAACGGGTGGTCCTCGCTGATCACCTGGATGCTCGAGCAGAGCAGCCGCAGCTCGGCGGGGACTTGCAGTTGCTCCGCGAGCCACGCCCACTGCTCGTCGCCGAGGAACGCGCCGGCGGGGTCGCTCGACGGCGTGTACGGCTCGCGGATGAAGCCGTAGGGGGCGATGACGCGGCCCTTGCCGGTCTTCATCCCCGCGCGGAAGTACCGCGTGTCGAGCAGGATGACCTGCACCCGTTGCCCGGCCGGTCCGAAGACGTGCGCGTCGTAGACGCCCTTGCGCGTGCGGCGCGGCGAGTCCGGCGGGGTGCCGAAGAAGTCGTGGAAGAGCTTCTGCGACTCGTCCTTGATCTCGAACTCGGCCCCGCCGTCGTTCTTGCCGAAGTCGTGGTCGTCCCAGGTGGCGAGGATCGGGCAGGCCGCCTTGAGCCGCCGCCACTCGGGCACCGCCGCGAGGAGTTCGTACTTCTCCTGGATGACCGCCGGCGTGACTTTGCGCGTCTTGTCGAGGTCGGCGTAAATGTTATCGCCCAACAGCAGCAGCAAGTCCGGCTTGGCCGCGGCGACGGCGTCGTAAACCGGCAGCGGCTTGCCCTGGTCGGCGCACGACCCGAACGCGATCCTCGTCAACGGCTTCGACTTGTCTTGCGCCGCGAGCGGCGCGACCGAGATGAGTGCTAGCGACCAGGCGAGGAAGCGCAGCATGGGGGGTTACCTGTGGGCGGGGGCGGAGACCTCACCCCCGGCCCCTCTCCGACGCGGAGAGGGGAGCAAGTGAGTGGAAATCGTTGGCTGGAACCCACTTGCTCCCCCTCTCTGTTTCGGAGAGGGGGCCGGGGGGTGAGGTTGTCTTTAACGCTACGCCCGCTTACCCCGAAAGAACAGCACGAACACCGCCAGCGCCACCAGCACGCCGACGGCGGGGATCAGCCAGAACGTCTGCCAGTCGGTCATCTCCTTGAACCCGTCCGTGGCGTCGGGGAGTATGCGGGTGACCCAGCCGCGGTCGGAGAACCACTCGGTGACGACCTTGTCGGGCTTGGCCGTGATGTCGGCCGCAGCCTGGGTCGTCGTCGCAGCCTTGACGACGTTCGAGAACTCGCTGCCCAGCCACATCGCCAGGCCGTACGTCAAAAAGACGAACAGCGCCTGGGCGCTGCCGCGAATCTTGGCGGGGGCCTCGTTCTCGACGTGGATGAAGCCGGCGGCGAAGAAGAAGTCGAAGCAGATGCCGTGCAGTGCGACGCCGAAGAGCATGACGTAGAAGCCCAGGTCGGTCGCCGGGGCCAGCGCGAAGGCGAGGTAGCGGACGCCCCAGCAGAGCATCCCGAGTGTGAGCACCCACTTCATGCCGAAGCGGAACAAAAAGAACGGCAGCAGCGGCAGCAGTAGCATCTCGGCGAACTGCCCGATCGCCATGACCGTGGACGGCTCCTTGACGCCGTGCTTGTTGTCGAGGTATACGCTGGTGTAGTTGTAGTAGAAGGCCAGCACGATCGTGATGAGGAAGGAGGCCCCGAAGAAGACCGCGAACGGCAGGCTTCGCAGCAGACCCACCGCCTTGAGGAACGGGAGCGCGTCGCCGGCCTGGCCCTTCGCCGGGGTGTGCGGCAGCAGGAACGAGAACGCCCCCAGCGCCGCCGACAGCCCGGCCGCCACCAGGAACGGCACGTTCGAGAACTTGCCGTCGATGCCGAGTTTCGTGAGGCCGAAGCCGACGAACAGGCCGACGGCGATCCAGCCGATCGTGCCCAGGACGCGCAGGCCGGGGAAGTCGCGGCCGCCGTCGGGGACGTTGGCGAACGCGACCGTGTTCGACAGCGCGATCGTCGGCGAGTAGACGAACGAGTACGCCAGCGCGAGCCCCCAGAACTTCCACGACGCGGCCGACACGGCCGACGGGTCCAGCCCGGCGACCGACTCGAACTGCGACATGAAGTACAGCAGTACCGCCCCGGCGAGGTGCAAGAGGCCCATCAGCTTCTCGGAGGCGAAGTAGCGGTCGGCGATTTGGCCCACGACGATCGGTGCGAAGATGGTGCCGAGGGCCATCGTGCCGTACATGCTGCCGACGGAGCCGCCGAGTCCGATGACCCCGAGGCGGTTGCCGAAGGTGACGAACCACGCGCCCCAGACGGCGAACTGCAGGAACATCATCACCGACAGCAGCACGCGCGTCGGCATGGCCAGTGGCGGGGCGGACGACGAGACCGGCGGGGCGAGCGAAGCCATGAGTGTCCCAGGGCGGAAGGGGCGGCGGGTGAGCGTGAAGATAAGTGGGGACGGGAGCCGGAGCAACAGAAAAGCAGTTTTGCCGCGGAGACGCAGAGGCGCGGAGAAATCCAAAACTTGAATTTGGTTTTCTCCG
>JAYTUC010000242.1:0-18289 GCA_043744775.1 Fimbriiglobus sp.
TAGGCGGCCCAGGCGCGGGCGACGACCTCGGCGACGGCGTCGTCGCGGTCGTGCGGGCACGGCACGCCGCGGAAGGCGGCCGCGGCGCGGGCGGTGACGCCGGGAAGCAGGCGGACGAACCGGCGCTGGCGGTCGCCGAGGGCGCGAACGATCGCGGGCGGGTTCTCGATCGGGGTCACGGTCATGGCGGTCTCCGGGAACGTCGCGACCGCCCCGGAGTGGTCCGGGGCGGTCAAGGGTGGGAGGCGGAAGTGTCACCGGCTTCGCCGACCCCCAGGCCTGGGGGTCGGCGAAGCCGTCGCGCCGAGCGGCCGGCGGCTCGACAGGGATCTTGCGCGACTTCGGGCGTTCTCGAGGCCCGCCGCCGCGGCCGTCGGTCCCGACGCCGGCGTGGCCGACGTGCGGCCGGGTTTCGGAGGGCCTCGAGCCGGCGCGACTTTCGACCTGGGCGCGGGCCGCGGGGGCGAACTCCCCGGCGCGGACCACGGCCACGCCGCCGGCGAGCGGTGCCCTCGTCGGCCACCACCCAGGTCGACGGATCAGCCCCCGGGCGGGGCGGCCCCGGCGACAGTCGGCACGGCGAGCGCCCGCCGGACGAGGCCCTGCGCGTCGTCGAGGAACGACTGCCCGAGCATCCAGCGCAGGTAGCCGGGGTCGGTGCGGGCCACGTCGGCCAGGCTGCGGCCCAGGTGCTTGCCGAAGCCGAAGGCGACGTGGCCGGCGGCGTCCCGGCGGAAGCGGCGGCCCACGTCCACCTCGACGAGCGCGGCGTGCAGGCCCTCGACCCCGGCGGGCAGGCCGTAGCGGCCGACCTGGCGGTCGAGGACCTCGACCGCGGCCAGCGCGTCGGCCACGGCGGCGTGGGCGCCCTCGTGGTCGCGGCCGAGGTAGAGCCGCACGGCGTGGGCGAGGTCGCGCGGCTCGAACCGGCGGTACACGCCCAGGGCGTCGAGGACGCTCCGCCCGGCGACGGCGAAGCGGACGCCGGCCCGCGCGAACTCGGCGGAGAGCAGCGGCAGGTCGAACGACGCGACGCCGAAGCCGGCCAGGTCGCAGCCCCCCAGGAACCGGCGGAGTTCCGGGGCGATGCTGGCGAAGGCCGGCGCGGCGGCCACGTCGGCGTCGGCGACGCCGTGGACCGCGGTCGCCGCGGCGGGGATCGGCACGCCGGGGTTGACGAGCCGGCGGTAGACTTCCGTCGGCCCGCCCGGGAAGAACTTGACGACGGCGACCTCGACGATCCGGTCCCGGGCGGCATCGACGCCGGTCGATTCGAGGTCGATCGCGGCCAGCGGCCGGGTCAGGGTCAAGTACAAGAGCGGTGGCGTTAGCACGGAAAAGGTCCTCAGTTGGCAGGATGATTTGGGCAGAACCGTCTGGCGAATAGGAAAACCCCGTCCGGCGAGTGCGTTCGCCGGACAGGGTCGCGGGATTCTTGAAGAGTTACGATCCCGCCGGCGGAGACGAGTTCTTCCGGGTCAGCGATTTCCTGCGGGTTCGGCCGTCCGGCACGGCCAGACCCCGGGACTCGTGCCAGTACTTCCAAGCAGAAGTTACCGTGTTGCGATCCACTCCCAACTCGCCGGCGACCTCGTGCATGAGCAAGCCCGCGTCGGCCGATTGCTTGACCCGGTCGGCGATACGCTGGTACTCTGGCGCCTCGAGGTGTTTCACAGATAAGGTTGCCCGACGCGAGCGTCCGTCGGGGCGTTCTTCGCCCCGGCCGCCGTACCAGTCGTCGAGCGCCGTCGCGATCCGATTCCGTCCGAGCCCGAATTGGGCGGCGAGTTGCTTGACCAACAAGCCCGA
Source organism: Fimbriiglobus sp. (assembly GCA_043744775.1). Taxonomy (GTDB): domain Bacteria; phylum Planctomycetota; class Planctomycetia; order Gemmatales; family Gemmataceae; genus Fimbriiglobus. Next base: position 1,810 of record JAYTUC010000242.1, read on the forward strand.
GTGGTAGCCCTCGACGATCAGTTCCCGGACCGGTGCCGGCACCCCGTCCGTGGCGTCGCGACGGTAATCGACGACGACCTCGGCCGCGGCCCCGTCCGGGGATTCGACGGCGACGCCCATGAACTCACGGAGGGCGGTAGCGAACACGCGGTTCGGAAACCGGCCCCGAAGCCACCCGCGCTTGGGGGACCGCTCCCCTTGCTGATCGAGTGAGATCGCACCGCCGGTCACGGCGTCGATCAGTTCTCGGACCTTGGCCGATGACTCGGGCGTGCCCGCCGCGGCGCCTTCGAGGACCCCGGCCAGCCGGTCCAAGTAATTCCGTACTTCGTGCGCCGTCGGCACCCGGACGACCGCCCGGGACGCCGCCCGGGCGGACTCCACCTCGGCGGCGAGGGCGGACCGTTCCCGGCGGAGGGAGCGCAAGGTCGCTTCGGACTCCCGTAGGTCGGCCTCGGTGTCTCCTGGGTTGTGGAGGACGAACTTGACGCGGAGGTCCAACTTGGCCATTCGCCCCTCCAGCCCCGTGACCCGCGTCGCGTCGGGTCGGCCTTGCCGCGCGACGCAGTCCTGGCAATCCGCGACCAACCGGTCGGCCAGGGTCGGGTCGGCGCGGACGAGCGACGCCACGGCCGCGCACGTCTTCGCCAGGGCCAGGTCGCGGGGCAAGAGGGAGTACAGCGGCCGCCGGTCGGCGGGCTGCGCCTGGCAGCCCTTGCAAACGAGCGACCGGCCGTTCGGCCCCCCGACGGACAGTTTGCGGCCGTGCTCGGGGCAGACGAACAGCCCGTTCACGAGGCGGGGGCGGGCGGGGGCGTCGGGGTCCCGCGGCTTGCGGCCGGCGCACCGGGCCGCCTCCCCCGCCAGGAGGGCCTGGGCGCGGTACCAGACCTCGTCCGCGACCAGCCGGAACTCCTCGAGCTGCACCGCCTTGAGCGGCTCGCGCCGGGGCACCTGCCGCGCGTAGTCCTTCGACGACACCCAGACCGTCTCGGTGACGCCGTACTCCCAGCACCCGCGGTAACGCCGGTTCTTGAGCAGCGCGACCACGGCCGGCCGCGACCAGGCGGCGGCCTTGGCCGGCTTCGGGGCTTCGGGGTCGGCGGCCAGCCGGCGGACAATCCCGGCGACCGAGACCCGGTCCTCGACGTACCAGCGGAACACGCACCGCACGTACTCTGCGGCCCCTTCGTCGACGGCCAGCCGCTGCCGCGGGCGGCCCCGCCGCGTCGTCTCGCCGGCGACGGGCTCGCCGCGGTACCCGAAGGCGACGGTGCCGAAGACGAGGCCCTTGGCGAGCAGCCCCTCGTGGGCGGCGCGGATGTTGTCGACGTTCATGCCGACCACGAACTCGTCCATCATCGCGTTCATGCTCAGGACCGACCGCCACCGCTTGGCGTCGGCCGTGTCGACACCGGACTTGACGAAGATCGCTCGGACGCCGTGCTCGACGATCTGCTCCTCGACGAACTGGAGCGAGCGGTACGTCTTGCGGAACAGCCGGTTGGTGGCGAAGAACAGGACGACCTGCACCGACTTGCGCCGGAGGCACTCGCGGAGCCGGTTCAGGCCCTCGCGGTCGTCCTTGAACCCGCGGACGCCGAGGTCGTAGAAGACGAATTCCAGCGGGACGAAGACGCGCCGCTTGACCGCGTCCTCCAGGATCGTGCGGACCTGGTCGGCGATCGAGTCCTGGAACTTCGAGGAGTAGCGGGCGTAGGCCGCGCCGACGCCGGCGGCGTCCGAGCGGGGCAGCCGGGCGTGGCACTCCGCTACGATGTCAGCAACTTCGCGGCGGGTGCGGTCGAGCTTGGTCTCTGCCGCTTCTGCGGTCGGCTCCTCGGGGCCCGAGCCCGGCCCGCGGGGGGCGGCAACGCCGAGACTGCAGACGAAGACGAGTGCGGCCATCAGGCCGGCCGCCGTCTCTTGATAGCCCGACAGCGGGGACTGGGTTTTGTCCCGGTTTTGTCCCGGTCGGTCCCCACCGCGACCGGGAACAACCGGGAATGACTGGGGACGACCAGATCGACCGAACTCATTGGCCGGGTTAAGGTTGCGCCTAAACTGCTGTGGCGGCAGGGGGTTGCGACAAACGCTCGATTTGAATCCCTCCCTCTCCGCTCGAAACCCCACGAACCCTAGCGGTTCGTGGGGTTTCGTCGTTAACCGCGCCAGTGTACGTCCGGCCCGGAGTTGGCGGAGTCGGGCACGCCGGGTGCGCAACGAAAGCCACAAGTAATCCGGTGCAGGCCCCTAACCTTGCCCGGAGTCCGGCCACGGCCGGCGGTCCCGGCGGTGTTCGCCATCGGTTCGCGCGGACAAATACAATACGCGCGGGCAATCACCCCAGTGTTGCCAAGGCGGAAGACAAACGGAAGAAACGGCGAGGTCTCATGGTCAAGCTGTGGGTGGCGATTTCGATGACCGCACTGGCCTGCTGCGGCTCGGCGGCGGCGCAGCCGGTGCGTAAGTACGACGACAAAACGGCCCCGCCGTTCGTGCTGCTGAAGGAGGGCGAGAACCCCAAGCCCGACGCCTCCGGCAACTTCGTCATCGGGCCGAAGTACGCGCCCGCGCCGGAGCGCAAGAAGGTCGAAGGCGTTCCCGAAGGCAAGGTCGAGCAGTTCGAGATCGACTCGAAGGAGACCAAGCTGTTCAACCCCGGCGTCGCCCGCAAGGAGTTCGGCAAGGCCGATCCCGCGAACCCGAAGGCCTTGATCGTCGAGACCCACGCCATCGACTACAAGCGCAAGGTCGGGGTTTACGTCCCCGCCCAGTACAAGGAGGGCACCCCAGCGCCGTTCATGGTGGTCCACGACGGCCCCGGCCTCGGCATGAAGACCGTCCTCGACAACCTGATCGCCCAGAAGCGTATTCCGCCGATCGTCGTGATCTCCGTCGCCAACGGCGGCGGCGACGCCCAGGGGCACGAGCGCGGCAAGGAGTACGACAACATGAGCGGCGACTACGCCGAGTACGTCGAGACCGAGGTGCTGCCGCGGGTGGAGAAGAATTGCAAGGTGAAGCTGACCAAGGACCCCGACGGCCGGGCGGCGATGGGCAACAGTTCCGGCGGCTCGGCGGCGCTCATCATGGCCTGGTTCCGCACCGACCTGTACCACCGCGTGCTGACGACTTCGGGCACGTTCGTGAACCAGGCGTGGCCGTTCGACCCCAAGTTCCCCGACGGGGCCTGGGGGTTCCACGAGACGCTCATCCCCAAAAGCGACAATAAGCCGATCCGCCTGTTCTTGGCCGTCGGCGACAAGGACTTGCTCAACCCCAACGTGATGCGCGACGGGATGCACGACTGGGTGGAGGCCAACCACCGCATGGCCAAGGTGCTCAAGGACAAAGGCTACGAGTACCAGTACCTGTTCTGTCAAGGGGCGGGGCACAGTGTCGGCAACGCCCAGGCGCAGTTCCTGCCGCACGCCATCGAGTGGGTGTGGAAGGGGTACGCCCCGAAGAAGGGCGAGTAGTCGCCCGCGGCCCTGCCCGGCGGTTGCACAGGAGAGGGCGGCGCGAAAACGTGATCGGCACGGCGAGGGGTCCGCGTCACCCCGCCGCGATCCCTTCGGCCGGGGCGGGGGTCGCGAGGGCCTTGTGGACCGCCTCGACCAGCTTCTCGGTGGCGAACGGCTTGCGGATGTAGTTGACCACGCCCAAGTACTCGGCGTAGAGCTTGTGGCGGCTGCCCTCGTTGGCCGTGATCATGATCATCGGCGGCGCGTCGGGCTTGTCCTTGAAGTGCTCCAGCACCGGGTAGCCGCCCATGCGCGGCATCATCATGTCGAGGATCACGAGGTCGGGCTTGGCGTTGTAGATGGTGTTCTTGCCCTGGTGGCCGTCGTGCGCCTGTAACACGCGGAAGCCCTGGCGCTCCAGCACGGCGCGGAGGCCATCGACGAGTTCGCGGTCGTCGTCGATGATCAGGATCGTCTTGGGGTCGCTCACGTCGCAGTCCTCCGGGGCAGCCGTCGCGCCCACTCTACCCGCTGCCGCGCGGCGTCGCAACCACCCAACTGGCGAATGGCGTCCGCGGATTCGGGCGGGGGCCGCCTTCCCGCACGCGCGGACGCTCAGTAGACTGCCCGACGGAACCGCCGCGCCGACCACGAGCCACGGGTGCAGGATGATCGAGTTACCGCCGGACGAGCCGGCCCCGGAGAAGCCGGCCGCGCGCCCCGCCGGCCCCGCCACGCAGTGGAAGAAGTCGGCCACGCCGCCGCAATCGCGCGGCGGGCTGCTCACGCTGGCGACGCTGCTGTTCTGCGCCGTCGCCGGCGTCACGGTGGGCGTGGTCTTGCTCCTCGGGGCCGCCAAGAAGCCGTACCTCATCACGCTGCCGATCGAGACCTACGGCCGCGACTACCCCGCCGCGACGGCCGCCCAGGCCGACGCCGAGTGGCTGCTCAAAGTGTTCGACGCCGACCGGCGGGAGAACGCCACGAACTTGGTCACCGAGGTGGGCGCGTTCCGCAAGAAGTTGGGGGTGCTCGGCAGAGGTGGGCTGCTCCCCGACGTGGTGGGCGCGACGGAGCGGGTCCTCGAAGCCGACCGGCCGCTCGTGATCCACGTGGCCTGCCACGCCGCCGCGCGGGACGGCCGGGTTTACCTGTTGCCCGTCGATGCGACGGCGGACAGCGCGGGGTGGGTGCCCCTTGACCAACTCCTGGACGCCTTGGGCGGCTGCCCGGCGCGCGACAAGTGCCTGCTGCTCGACGTGGGCCGGCCGCGCACGCGGACCTTCGTCGGCCCCTACTCCGACGACACGTCGGCCCCGCTGCACGCGCACCTCAAGTCCCTTCAGGGTGCGGACAAACTGCCCTGCCCCGTCCTCGTGTCGTGCGGCGAGCGCGAGTTCAGCCACGTCATGGCGGCGACCGGCGTCTCGGCCTTCGCCTACTACGCCGCCGAGGGGCTGCGCGGCGGGGCCGACGGGGCCACGCCAGGCAGCGCCCGCGACGGCAACGTCACCGTCCGCGAGCTGCACGCCTTCCTGAAACTCCGCGTCGGCCGCTGGGCCAAGCGCAACCGCGACGCGGCGCAGTCGCCGGTGCTGTACGCCGACGGGCGCGACTTCAAGCTCACCTACGGCGTCCACGGCAACCCCCCGGCGACGACCGAGGAGGCCGACGACAAGCCGCGCGACGTTGCCGACCCGTACCGCGCCGCCGCCGACAAGTGGGTGCCGGCCGCGGCCCCGCCGGCGACCGGCGACGACGGCCCCGGTCGATCAATCCTTGCCGTGCCGCTGCCTGCGACGCCGGCCCCCGTGCCCGGAGCGCCGCCGGCCGCCGACCCGTGCGCGGCCGTCGCGGCGGCGTTCGAGGCATTTTGGAAGGCGAAGGGCGCGGCGAAGCCGGACGCGGCGAGGGTCGAGGAGGCGAAGGGCAAGTACGACGCGGCCGCCGCGGCGCTGCCGCCGCAGGTCGTCGGCCGCACGCTGTGGGCCTGGCTACTCGACAAGCACCCCGCGCCGCGCACCGGGCTATTGCTGTTGCTGCAAGAGACCCTGGCCCCGCTGAAGCCGGCCGGCTTCCGTGAACTGGCGACGCTCGACTTCGTGCTGCGGGCTGACAACGACATCGCCAACTCGACCGCGCAGGGCGAGGAGCTCGCCGGGCGGCTGTTCGGCGTCGAAAAAGAGTTCGCGGGGCTGCTGCGGCTCGGCGAGCCGTCCTCCGGCTGGGTGCGGCCGCAAGCCGTCGCGCTGCTCGCGCGGCAGCGCGCGATCGAGAAGCGGCTGGCGGCGGGGCGGGCAGTCACGCCGGGGGAACTCGAAGCCTTGCGGGCGGCGGCGGCGGACGCCGCGGAGTCGCTCCGCGCGGCCCAAGAGGCGCGGGCGGCCCTCGACTTCGCGGTGAACCGGCTGACCGGGACGGCCCACGCCGTGGCCGAGTTCGGCCGGCCAGCCGAGAAGCCGTGGAACGCCTGCCTCGAGGCGGCCGTCGCCCTGGCGAACCAGATCGACCGCGAGCCGGCCGCCGACGGCACGCCCGGCGACTGGCGGCGTCTCACCGCCGAGCTACGCGACGCCGTGAAGCCGCTGGTGACCCACTACGAGTCGATCGCGGTCAAGGCGCTCCTCGACGCCGCGCCCAAGGCCGGCCCGGCCGAGCTGCGTGTGCTGGAGGCGACGCGGGCGGCCCCGTTCCTCAGCCCCAAGGACCGCGACGCCCTCGCCCTGGCGGTCGATGAAGTCGTCAAGCGACTGCACGCCACGACGCGGCGGGAGTTCGACTTGCCGGAGAACGCCTCGGGTGTGATGCCGGCCCCCGAGCGCCCGCCGGACCCCCCCGGCCACGACGCCCCCCGCGTGCGGCTGGCGGTGTCGCGCGGCCTGCACGCCCTCGCCGGCCTTGGCCCCGTCGAGCCTGCGTCGGTCGCCGCCGCGTGGGGCAAAGGCCACGCGACCCTGGCGGCCGAGTTGCTTAAGAAGGGCGACGGGCCGCGGCTCGACCGCCTCGCCACGGTCGTCCCGTTCACCCTTGACGGCGACCGCGAGCCGCTGGCCGGCGTGAGCGAAGCCCGCGCGGCCCGCCAGCAGCGTGAGCGCGCCGCCTACCGCGCCTGGCGCGCGACCTGCACGCGGTGACGAAATCAGGCGCGAGGGAAACGCCGGGCATTGACGTTCCGGGCGACGCGCATCGCGGCTCGCCAGCCGTGCCGCGAAGCGCGTCGCCCGGAACTCCGCCCGCGGCCGATCCGTCGCAAGAACCGTTAAGATCCAAATGCGCGATGCACTTGGCCCGATTCCCTCAAGAGTTCACCCCGCAATTCACGCCGATGTCTAACTTTTGAGGCATAGTCTCAGTCGAGAACGACGTTCGACCTCCCAGGATGCACGAGGTGCCTATGAGAACTTGCATGCGACACGCGGTACCCGTTTTTGCGTTGTGGGCGTTGTCCCTGATGGTAGGAGTTGCCCAGGCGCAGGATGAGCCGAAGGCGGGCGACGACCTTCCGAAGGCTAAGGCCGGCACCACCGTCTTCGCCTTCTTCAGTTCGTCGGCCGAGTTCCCGCTGACCGGGGAGCCGAAAAAGGACGCGCCGACGTATCTCACTAGCATCAGTACCCGCCTCAACACCGAGAACTACGTCTTCGCCTACATCTACAACCCGAGCGCGCGCGACCAGAGCGTCAACGTGTTCTTGCAGGCGGGCGATGACAAGTCGCGCGTGGTGGTCGCGCAAACCGGCGGCCCGGTCCTGATGGGGGCGAAGGAGATTCGCAAAGTTGCGCTCGCCTCGACGAAGACAGTCGCGGCCACCCCGCCGGCGGCCCCACCTGCCCCGCCGGTCGCGGGCGAGAAGCTCAAAGAACTCGACCCGGACGCCCTGATCCCCCGCGGCGACAAACTCCCGGCGGGTGCCCGCAACTTGTACCTCCGCGTGGTGCCCAGTACCGCGAAACTCGACGTTCTGGGGCTCGATGCCGACGCGCTTTACAACATCAACACCAAAGCCCCCGACGACTTCACGCCCGTGGTGACAGCGACCGACCGGGCGATCACCGTCGTGTTGAAGTACAAGGCCAAGGAAAAGCGCCTCAGCACCACGCCCGTGAAAGTCCGACTCGACCTGCGGGCCGACATGAACCCAGGGCTGCTCCCCGCGTCCGCGCTCGAAGGCACCTTCGTCGCGGAGTTGCCGGCCCTCGACGTGGGCGAGGAGGCTACCGCAACGCTCGTGGCCAAGAACCTCGTCTTCAGCCCGATCGCCGCCGAGAAGTTGACCTTCGCGGTCACCGTGGACGGTTACGACCGGGCCTTCCTGTACGAGACCGACTTCAAGGGTTCGGAACCCCTCCCGATCGGCAACAAGGAGAAGGCGGTCACGAACGTCCGTCTCTCGTCCACGGCGCAAGTGCCCGGCAAGCCGGTCACGATCACGGTCGAGGCCGACGGCACGCGCGAGGTCCAGTCGGTCGAACTCCTCATCAACCGCCTCGGCGACGGCACGCCGACCGAAGTGATGCGGAAGTTCCCCACCTTCCGCAACCGGGAAGTCTACCTGCTCGTCGGCGACGACGGGGCCGTGACGTTGACACCGGTCGTCAAGGACTGGACCGTCGAGTTCCCCACCGCCCAAGTCGCCGGCAAGCGGGCTTTCGCCGTCCGCGTCGAGAGCGCCACGTCGCCGAAGCAAGTGCTCACCGTCGATCGCACGCCGCCGACCGGCGTGGCGTTCGTCGATGTCCCCCCGAAGCCGCTCTGGCTCGTGAGTAAGGAACTCGACCTCTTTGCCGTCGGCACCGACGACGACTCCGGGGTTGCCGGCGTCTACTTCTTCACCGGCGAGACGCCGCCAGGCCCCGACGGCAAGCCGGCCGCCGGCAGCCGCGTCATCCCCGGCGTCGAAGTCAAGGGCAAGCCGGCGACGTACAAGACCAAGGAGCCGCTACGGCTGCCCGAGGCGAAGGGCGAGTTGCGTCTGGGTGTGATCTTCTACAACAAGGTCGGGCTTTCATTCTCCGTCGATAGGACGGAGTACGTTAGCGTGCCGGTCGTCGCGGGGGCGGGGGCCGACAAGCCGACGACGGGGTCGATCATTGGCCGCGCCGTCCAGGCCGGGCGGCCGCAGCCGGGGCTGCCGGTCGGGCTGCTCGACGCGGCCGGGAAGGTCGTCAAGGAGACGAAATCCGACGACACCGGCAAGTTCGAGTTCAAGGAACTCGCCCCCGGCAACTACACCGTCGTGGCCGTGAAGAAGATCGACGCCAACGCTACTGGCAAGGCGACCGTCGAGGTCAAGGCGGCCAAGGAGCCGACGCAAATCCCGGCGCTCGTTATCAAGCGGTAGTGTGGGTTAGGGTGAGCCGGAATCGTGAGCGCCTTGAGCGCACTTTGTGACTCCGAGTCGCCGTTACCCATGCTCCGGGCGCTCACGCTTCCGGCTCACCAAAGCGAGTGACACTCTGGCCGGACGCGAAACGCTGTGCTATTTTAGAAGGCACTCGCCCGAGTTGGTCACAGGGCCGCCCCTGGGAGTCGGACATGCCCCCGCGAAGCCACGTTTACGACAAAGGCGTCGAGCCTGTGCCTGGCTACCGCCTCGTCGATTACCTCGGCGGCGGTACCTTCGGTGAGGTCTGGAAGACGATCGACCTCTCCACCGGCCGGCACTTCGCCCTCAAGATCATCGACCTCTCCTACAGCAGTAGTGCCCTCAAGGAGTTGCGGGCACTGAAGCTGGTCATGGACCTGAACCACCCGAATTTGGTGCCGATCACGAAGGCGTGGCTGAAGGACAAGCACGGCAACTCGCTCGACCTGCACACCGTCGATCTAGTACGCCAGAAGGGCAAGCTGAAGCTGCTGCTCATCCTCATGGGCCTGGGCGAGCGGAGCCTGAGCGCGAGGCTCAAGGAGGTCAACCGCGTCGCCGGCGGCGACGCGGACGACGACGAGCCGGCCACCCGCGGCATCCCGCCCGCGGAACTCGCCAACTACATGCTCGGGGCCGCCAAGGGCATCGACTACCTCAACGCCGCCCGGCACGAGGGCCTCGAGCCTGCCAGCGACGGCCCCATCGTGCACTGCGACATCAAGCCCGACAACATGATGATCGTGGCCGGCACGGAGGTGCAGATCGCCGACTGCGGCGTGGCGGTGTCGCTGAACCAGGACACGCGCAAGACGGTGTCGGTCGCCTTCTCCGCGGTCTACGCCCCGCCGGAACTCACCGCCAACAAGCCGAGCACCGGCACCGACCAGTACTCGCTGGCCATCAGCTACTACGAGTTGCGCACCGGCCGGCGGCCGTTCCCGGACGGCATGAACCCGCTCGAGATGATGACGGCGCACTCGCTGGGCGACCTCGACCTGGGTTCGATGACGCTTACGGCGGGCGAGCGGCAGGTGATCAAGTGGGCGACCTCGCCGCGGATCGCGGAGCGCTACCCGACCTGCCTGGACATGGTCAAGCAGCTCGAGCGGGCGATCGAGGGGCTGCCGCCGCGGCCGCCGGGCGACTTGCAGAAGTCCGCCCCGCTGCTCTTAGTCGCGGCCCCTCACGCCCTCACGCCACTACCGACCACTCAACCCAGCCCTCGCCTGTCGGACGTGGGCGACACGCTCGAACACCGCGTCGATCTGTTCACGCCGTCGCCCGCCGGCGCGCCGGGCCGGAGTGACCCGTTCGCCGCGGTGCCCGCGGCGAAGGCCCCCGGCAGCCGGCCGGCGATCCTGATCAACCGCGACGACCCGACCGGGGGCGAGTTGCCCGAGCCGGAGCTGGACCCGGAGTTGCAGGAGATCATCCGCGGCTCGCAAGGCGTCCCGAACCCCGCGAGCCGGACGCCCTACGCCGAGCCGGCCCCCCGCCCGACCGCCCCGGCGAAAGCCCCCGAAACGACCGACCTGTACAACACCGTCATCCGCCTCGACACCGACCCGACGCCGGTCGTCGTCGAGACCAAGCGATCCCGGCGCGCCGCGGCGCGGTCGGTTTACGAGGGCACCATCGTGCCGGGCGGCCGGCCGAACCTCCAGAGGCTTAGCGCAGCCCCGGCGTCGGATTCGGTTCCTTGGAAGGGTCAATCGGCAAGTGACAAGAAGTCGCCGGCCCTGCTGATCGGCGTTGGCGTCGCGGTCGTCGCCGTCCTCGGCGGCGGCGTCCTGGCGTACAAGCTGTTGCCGACGCCCGGCGGCGTCGCGACGACGACAGCCCCGACGGAACTGGCGCGCGTACCCGACACGGTCCCGACGACCGGAGTGACGCAGAAGACCGTGGCGACAACGAAGGCCACCGATCAGAACGAAGACGCCAAATCCGGAGACTTCGGGAAGCCGAACCCGCAACAAGTGTTCGACAAGCAGTTGGCCGCGTTGACCCCGCCCTTCGTCAACAACAAGGGGTTGGTCGAACTCCTCGATCTGTCCGCGAACAACCCCGGCTTCCGCCGGACGTTGCTGGCGAAGTTGTTCGGCGACGGCAACGACAAGCCGCGGCTCGCCGACCTCGCGGACTTCGCGACGACAAGCGACCGGTGGGCCGACTTCGAGGACCGCCGCGCCGACCTCGCCAGCGCGTGGTACGAGGTCCACCTGCGCGTCCCCTTCGACGAGGCCGTGGCCGGCGTTCAGGCGACGCCGAACGCCGCAGCCAGCAAGCTGACGGCCTTGCGCGACGCCTTGGCGTTGCCGACGGTTGTCAAAGTCGCGGTCGTGACACCGGCGAAGATCGCCGGCGTGCGGAAGTTCGCCGCGCTGGCGACCGCCTGGGAGAACGCCAAGGCGGCGCTGCCCGAGTTCGCGTCGGAGTTGAGCGTCGCCGACGAGCCGCCGGCCGGGAAGTTCTTCGCCGCCGAGTACGTCAAGTTCGCCCGCGTTCAGGGCGTCAAGATCGAGACCTTGAAGGGAGTCCGCGACAAGACGAGGGCGTGGGGCGGCATCGAGAGCAGTTACCAGACCGAGCTGGCCAAGTACGTCCAGACGGCGTTGCTGGCTGAGTCGCCCAATTGGACCGCGATCAAGGCGACTTGTGACAGCGACGGCGCGAACGGCTGGAAGGCGTTGGCGGCCGCCGAGGAGTCGCTGCGGGCTTCTCCCGACGGCGGCATCAAACTCCCTCGCTTGCCGGACATGGCCGACGCCGCCGGCAAGCAGTTCGCTCGATACCTGACGAACTGCGCGGCCCACGACTACGACGGCCTCGTCGATTTGTACAAGGACGCCAAGCCGACGCCTCTGCTGGGCGTGCCGTCGCGTAAGGTGGCGGCCGCGAAGGTGATCCTGAAGGGCGCGCCGCTCCTGAAGGCTCACCGCAACTGGGCGGCCGACCCGGTGAAGCACCTGTTCGCGAACCCCTACGGCGGTTTGCCCGACCTCGACGCCCAGGCGGCCCGCCTCGAGACGGTCACGCGACTGGTGGGCCCGTTGGGGAACGCGAACCAGATGCAACGCTACCTCATCAGTGCCGCCCTCAAAGCGCCGGACAAGTCGCTGACCGTCGGACTGAAATTCGACGAGCGGGCACTGAGCGACGAGCACCTCGCCCCGGCACTGGCCTACTGCCGGCTGATCGCGGACGACGCGAGCCGGCCCGAAAAGGAGCGGCTGGCCGCCGCAGCCCAGGCGGCCCGGCTGGCGTTCCGCCGGGTCGATTTCTCCTTCGTGAACTGCCACACGGACGCCGAGACGACGGACCGCGAGGTCAAACTCGCCGGCGCGATCGCGACGCTCCTCGCCGAGCGACTGGCGGGGCTGCCGGCCGAGTCGCAAACCGCGGACGCCGTGTCCTTGAGGTTCTCGGAGCTGCGCGGGAAAATCCTGGCCAAGTCGGCGACCGCCCCGACCCGCTTCCCCGCGTTGGAGAAATTCGCCACCGACCTCGCCGAGTCCCCCGACAGACCCGCCTGCCTGGGGCTGTGCGCGTTCTACCGCTTCACCGATGTCTACCTCGACAAGGTCACCGACCACAAGACCGTCGAGGTCTGGGATACCATCCGTCGCGACGCCGAAGCCTCGTTGAGGGACTACCCGGAAGGTTACGCGGCCGCCTCGGTCCTGTGCTACATCTCAAGCGGCGAGTACAAGACCGACAAGATTTCGGGCGTCTCCGCCCCCCCTGGGCGCGTCATGACCCGCGCGGCGGACATCGACCAGGCGCTCAAACACTTCGAGGCGACGCGCAAGAAGCGCACGTCGTCGAAGCTCGACTTCATGCACGCCAACTTCCTGGAACTCCGCGCGGCGGAACTCCGCGCCGCGGACCCCGACGACTCGGCCGCCGCCGCGCTAGATGCCAGGGTCGCGCCGCTGCGCGTCCTCGCGAAAGAGCACCTCGCCAAGTAGCCGGCGGACCCGTGAGCGGCCTCGGCGAGTGGCTACGCCTACCCACCCCGTCGGTCCCGTGACGGCCACTTGAGTCCGAACTGACACTTCGTCGCGGCTCCTACGTGACACCGATGCATTGAGTCGATTTGTCGGGTATTTGACGATTGCAGCGGTTTTTTTGAATACGCCGACCACATCCGTCCGATGACTCTCATGTGCAACGCTTTCACAGCGGCATTAGCGTAACGTACCCGTCATGAGGGGGATGGCATGACCCGTCGAACCTGGCTCAAAGTCTTGAGCCTGACATCGCTCCCGGTTCTGGCGTCGGCGTCGGCCCTCGCGCAGTCGTCCGACAAGCCCGCCGTCTCGCCGGTCGTCCCGGTGCAATCGACGGACGACTTGCCCGCGCCCCCCCAAACGACGCAGCCGTCGGCCGCGCCGACGCCAGCCCCGACGACGCCGCCACCGACAACCTCCGGCTCGACGAGTTCGGTGTCGGTCAACAACGACTCCGGGCTGACGCAGGCCGGGGCGACGCCGACGCAGGCGCTCAACGCCCCCGACCTCGGCACGTTGCTCAACAAGTCCGACGGCGGCGGCGGCGTCGAGGTGCAGCGGCGCAACGCCATCTCGAACGAGCCACGCATCCGCGGCGAGCGCATCGGCCAGTACTACGCGCTCGCCGACGGGGCACCGTACTTCCCCGGCCGGCTCGACCTCGACTCGCCGGTGTCGCGCTTCGACCCGTCGATGATCCAGACGGTCAACGTCATCCGCGGGCCGTACGCCTCGACGCTGGGGCCGGCCTTCAGCTTCCTCGACATCGTCACCAACCCGACGCCGCGGACCAAGGCCAACTGCGGCCCCGAAGTCCACGGCCTGTCCGCCGCCGGCTACCAGGGCAACGGCTCGCAGTGGAACGGCCTGCAAACGCTCAACGTCGCCGGGGCCGACTGGGGCTTCCGCGGCAGCTACAACATCCTGCAAGGCAACGACTACAAGGACGGCAGCGGCCGGCTGATCCCCGCCAGCTACCGCTCCCAGAACGTCAACCTCGCCTTCGGCTACGACCTCACCTCGAACCTGTCCGTCGAACTCAAGGTCATGCGCTCGGTGCAGAACGACCTCGAGTTCCCCGGCCTCTTCTTCGACGTGGACAAGTCCGACCTCGAGTCGTACAGCGTGCGGCTCGTGGCGAAGGACTACGGCCCGTTCGACCGCCTCACCCTCGACACCTGGTACAACGCCACGACGGTGAGCGGCAGCACCCGCGGCGGGGCCAAGCAGCAGTTCGTCAACAACCTCATCGCCGCCGCGTTCGGCGAGCCGTTCAACACGCCGACCGACCGCAGCGGCTTGCGCGCCGGCTACGGCGTCACCGACCACTCGACGACCAACTTCGCGGAGCGCTCGATCGGCTACCGCGTCGCCGGGCAGCTCGGCGACAACCGCCGGCAGCCGACGCTGACCTTCGGCACCGACTTGAACGCGTTCGGCCAGGGCCTGCGCGAAAACATCAACTTCACGCAGTACGCCGGCCCGGACATCTTCACCGGCCGGCAACTCGTGACGGGCCAGCCCTCAGTCGTGACGCAGCAGCAGAGCATCCCGGAGTCGAACAGCGTCAACGTCGGGGGCTTCGTCGAGGGGATGCTGCCGCTCACCGAGTCGCTCAAGCTCAAGGCCGGCGGCCGCGTGGACGGCGTGCGGGCCAGCACGACGAGCAACCGCCTCATCACCGGCAACGCCGACCTCTTCGGCCTGGCGAACGGGCCGAACAGCCCCAACCGCACGACCCTCGACACGTCGGTCTACTCCAGCGACCCGCGCCGCGCCGAGACGACCCGCGAGTTCACGCTGCTCTCGGCGTTCCTGACCTCGGAGTACAAGCTCACCAAGGAGACGACGCTGTTCGTCGGCTACGGCCACGCCGAGCGCGCCCCGACGCTGACCGAGCTGTACGCCAACGGCCCGTTCATCGGCGTCTTGCAGCAGGGCACGAGCCGGCTGATCGGCGACGCCCAGCTCTCCAAGGAGCGGCTGAACCAGTTCGACATCGGCGTCCGCTACGACACGCAGTACCTCAAGGCCGGCGTGACGGGCTTCTACAGCCTCATCAACGACTACATCACCTACGACGCCAACCGCACCTCGGCGAGCGGCCTGACGCAGGTGGTCTACACGAACACCGACCTCGCCACCCTGGCCGGCACGGAGATGTACTTGCAGGCCAACGTCACGAAGTGGCTCTCACCCTTCGCCACGCTGAGCTACGTGCAAGGCGTGGACCAGACGCACGTCGATCGCCGCCGCGACCCGAGCCTGGCGAGCAGCCGGCGGAAAGACGCGGTCGCCCGGTCGTTCAGTACGGACACCGAGCCGCTGCCGCAAATCTCGCCGCTGGAGTCGCGCCTGGGCCTCCGCGTCCACGGCACGCAAGACATCCCCAAGTGGCAGGTCGAGGTCTCGACGCGGGTGGTGACGGGGCAGAACGCGATCGCGTCGAGCCTCGGCGAGGTGGCCACGCCGGGCTTCACGACCTTCGACCTGCGGGCCTTCTGGCAGGTCAACGAGCGGCTGCTGGTGAGCGGCGGCTGCGAGAACTTCGGCGACAAGCTGTACCGCGAGCACCTCGACCCGATCTCGGCGAACCTGCTCGCCCAGAGCGGCCGCGCCGTGCCGGTGCTGTTCCGGCCGGGGGCCAACTTCTTCTTCCGCACCGAACTGCGGTACTGACCCGGCTCGCCACTCAGCCGCGGAACTTGACGGAGATCACCGCGACGGTCAGCAGCGCCAGCAGCGCCGCCGCGGCGTACAGCGCCGTGGCGCGGACGCTCAGGGCGCGGTCCTCGCGCAGGGCCGACTCGGACCAGCTCACGGCGTCCTGCGACTGCTGCTCGGTCAGCCGCTGGAACACCCCGCCGGCGAACGCCTGCGAGCGCTCGTCGAGGCCGGTCGCCGCGAAGTAGCAGCCGCCGACGAGCGGGAACTGCTCCGCGACGGTGCTCGCGTCGGGGGCGACGCCGGCCGTCACGCCGCTCGACAGGATGCGGGCGAGCTGCGGCGACCGCGTGAACAGGTCGTAGAGGAAGTTGAACAGCTTGCGGTTGGCGTTCGGCACGAACCGCGCCGTCTTGCGGGCCTCCGGCGGCCACTCCAACTTGAGGCGGTTCAGCACGAACGCCGGCACCACGTTGAGCCGGATCCACTCGGCGACTGTGGCCATCACCGCGGGCATCTCGTCGGCCGGGCGGTCGGGCACGAGCGGCATCCGCTGGCCGATGCGGCCCTTCAACTCGCCCGCCGTGAAGCCGCGGCGGAACTCGTCGAACCCCTCCGCCTCCTCCAGGTCGCACACCATGACGTACTGCGGGTAGACCATGCGCAGCGCGGTGCGGGCGGCGGCGAGGTCGGTCGAGAGCACGTTCACGGCGGTGCGGGCGAGGTCGTCCGTCTCGAGCGCGGCCCAGGGCACGAGGACCAACGCGCCGTTGACGGGGCACCACGGCCGCCGCTCCTGGCCGATGAGCCGGCAGAGGTACGCCAGGCGGCGCGGCCCCTCGGCGAGTTCGTCCGACGCCATGCGGACTTGCGACTGCTTGCGGCCGCCGGCGCTCTTCATCAGCGCCCCCAACTCGTGGAGGCGGGCCGACTCCGCGGGCGACAGCTCGCGCTCGCTCTGCGTGCGGATC
>JAYTUC010000243.1:0-18002 GCA_043744775.1 Fimbriiglobus sp.
GGCGTCGGGCGGGTGGACCACGCCGCGCCCCATGAGCAGGAACCAGAGCCGGTTCGCGCCGTTGCGGGCGAAGTCGCGGTTGGCCGCGGCCGGGATGGCGTCGGCCGCGGCGGCGAGCGTGCGGAACTTGGGCACGCCGGGGCTGTTGGCCTTGCGGTCGGGCGGGGTCGTGAACTCCTGCCCTTTGGGGAACACCGGGACCTCGACCGCCGGCCCGCCGCCCGGCAGCGCCGGGCCGGTCGCCATCTCGACCTTGGTGAAGACCGAGGCGAACTTGAACGCCCCCGCCGTGGGCGTCTCGCCGACCCGCGGCGCGGCGGCGTCCACCAGCACGGCGTTGCGGAAGAAGGCGTGCAGCCCCTGGAAGTCGCGCTGCGTGTACTCGTCGATCGTGAGGTGGTCGTGGCACTCGCAGCAGCGGAAGTCCTTGCCGAGGAAGAGCCGGCCCACGTCGCGGGTGAGGGCCGCGTGATCGACCGGGTTCTGCCCGTAATTCTCCAGCCGCTTAGAGAGGAAGAACGCCGCCGCCTTCGCCGGGCCGTCGGCCGGGTCGGCCCGCAGCATCTCGCGGGCGAGCCGGTCCCAGGACTTGTTGGCCGCGAACGACTCGCGCAGGTAGGCTTTCCAGCCGGCGTGGTCGCCCAGGCGCTCCATGAGGGTCAGGTGGAAGGCGTCCGCCATGCGGTCAGCGTAGGCGGGGTTGGCCAGGAGCGCGTCCATCAGCCGGCCACGCTTGCCCGGCGTCCGGTCGGCCAGGAAGGCGCGGGCAACGTCCGCGGTCGGCACGGTGCCGGCGAAGTCGAGGGTGGCCCGGCGCAGGAACTCGCCGTCGTCGGCCGGCGGGCTGACCGGCCGGGCGGGCGTGGCGGCGAGCAGCCGGTCGATGCGGACGTGCAGCGGCTCGGCCGCCGACGCCAGTGGCGCGGACAGCGCGGCGACGACCAGCAGGGCGAGGGGGCGGAGCGACATGGGCGTTCTCGGCGGGGGCGGACGGGGGACAGTCTACCACGCCCGACTCGGGGCGGAAACACGCAATCCGCCGGCCGGAGTCGTTACCGCGCAACGATACTGCGCTCGCCGCGGGCGTCGGCCGTCACGCCAGCACCTCGGTGATGACGTGGCCGTGGACATCGGTGAGGCGGCGGTCGATGCCGTCGCTGCGGACGGTCAACCGGGTGTGGTCGATGCCCAGCAGGTGCAGGATGGTCGCGTGGATATCGTAGACTTGCGTCGGGTTCTTGCGGTCGGCCGGCTTGTAGCCGAACTCGTCGGACGGGCCGTGGGTCACGCCGCCCTTGACGCCGCCGCCGGCCAGCCAGTTCGTGAAGCAGTAGGGGTTGTGGTCGCGGCCCTGGCCGCCCTGGGACGACGGCATCCGACCGAACTCCGTCGTCCAGACGACGAGCGTGTCGTCCAGCAGCCCGAGGCGCTTCAGGTCGGCCAGCAGCGCGGCCGCGCCGCGGGCCATGCCCTGCGCGAGGGGGCCGTGGTCGCGCCGCACGTCCTCGTGGGAGTCCCAGTTGCGGCGCGGGAAGCCGTTGTCGTTGCCGCTCCAGACCTGGACGAAGCGGACGCCGCGCTCCAGCAGCCGCCGGGCGACGAGGCACTTCCGCGCGAAGGCGTCCGTCTCCTCGGCGGCGTTGATCTCGCGGTCGAAGCCGCCTGGGCCGCGGTCGAGGCCGTACAGCTTCAGCGTCTCCTTCGACTCGCGCGACAGGTCGAGCGCCTCGGGGGCGGCCGCCTGCATCCGCGCCGCCAACTCGTAGCTGCGGACGCGGGCCTCCAGGCGGTCGTCGCCGGGCCGGGCCGCGGCGTGGCCGCGGTTGAGCCGGCCGAGGAGGTCCACCCCGGCGCGGTCGGCGGCCGGGCCGGCGAACCCCGCGCGGGCGTCCGGGAACAGGTCCTCGATCGGCGTCGCGGCCCCCGGCGAGATCACCGTCCCCTGGTGCTGGGCCGGCAGGAAGGCGCTGTCCCAGTTCTTCGTGCCGTTGGACGCCAGCCCGCGGTGGTCCGGCAGCACCACGAAGGTCGGCAGGTTGTCCCGCAGGCTGCCGAGGCCGTAGCTGACCCACGCCCCGACGCCGGGGAAGCCGGGCCGGTCGAAGCCGGTCGCCTGGAGCAGCGTGCCCTGGCTGTGGATGCCGGTCTTGCCGACGACGTTGTGGACGAACGCCAGGTCGTCCACGACCCCGCCCAGCGGCGCGACCGCACTGCTCAGGGGCTTGCCGCAGCGGCCGTAGGGCTTGAAGTCCCAGACCGGCTTGAGCCAGGGGCCGAGGCCGTCCTGGAACGCCTCGACCGGCTCGCCGAAGTCGGCCGGCTGGCCGTGGCGCTTGACGAGTTCCGGCTTGAAGTCGAACAGGTCGAGGTGGCTCGCCCCGCCGGCCATAAACAGTTGGACGACGCGCTTCGCGCGCGGCTTGTGGTGCAGGCCGCCGTCCGGGCGCAGCGGCAGCCCCGCCGCGAGACGGGCGTCGGTGCCGAGCATCCCGGCCAGCGCGACGCCGCCCAACCCGCCGCCGGATTGCCACAGGAACTCGCGCCGCGTCGGCCGTGCCATTGGAGAAACCCCTGGGGACCGGAGGCCGTCGGGCCGAGCTAATCGACGAAGTAGAACTCGTTGAGGTTCAGGATGACGCGGCAGGCGTTGGGCAGGCCGTGGTCGGCGGCGTGGCGGGCCAACTCCGCCAACTCGGCGGGCTGCGGCGGCCGGCCGAGCGCGAAGCGGAACGCGGCCGCCACCTGGGCCTCGGGCGAAACGTTGCCGGCCGCCGCGCGGGCGGCGAGGTGCCTGGACATCGTCAGCATGAAGCCGTTGTTGAACAGTGAGAGCGCCTGTAGCGGCGAGAGCGTCTCGTTGCGGCGATCGACCCGCACCGACGGGTCGGCGCAGTCGAGCACCGTCATGAACGGTTGTGTCTTGGAGCGCGCGAGGAAGCGGTAGACCGCGCGGCGGTGGGAGCGCGGGTCCTCGGGGTCGTGAAGGTGGTACTCGTAGTGCGGCGAGTGCTCCGGCTTCTCGATCACGAAGTCGCGGAAGCCGGGGCCGTACATCGTCAGGTCGAGCTTGCCACTCACCGCCAACACGCCGTCGCGCACCTCCTCGGCGCTGAGCCGGCGGCGCGGCATCCGGGCGAGGTAGGCGTTGCCGGCGTCGAGCCGCATCGCCTCGGGCGTGAGCGCCGACGACTGCCGGTAGGTCGCACTCGTCACGATGAGGCGGTGCAACTTCTTGAAGGACTGCCCGCCGTCGCGGAACTCGGCGCCGAGCCAGTCGAGGAGTTCGGGGTGGGTCGGGGCCGCGCCCATCTTGCCGAAGTCGCCGGGCGTCTCGACGAGGCCGCGGCCGAAGTGGTGGTGCCAGGCGCGGTTGACGGCCGAGCGCCAGGTCAGCGGGTTGGCGGGGTCGGTCAGCCAGCGGGCGAGCGCCGCGCGGCGGTCGCCCTCGGGGTGGCCGGCCGGCAGGTCGAAGTCCGCCCGCAGCCCGGCCACCGCGGACAGCGCCCCCGGCGTGACCTCGCGGCCCGGCTTGCGCACGTCGCCGCGGGGCAGGACGTGGATGGGGCGCGGCTTGCCGCCGGAGGCCCCGGTGCCGGCGAAGTTGCCCCGGCCGGTGACGACCGTGCCGCAGTAGACCACCCCCGCCGGCGGCACCTTCGCCATCGCCGCGTCGAGTGCCGCGAGGTCGCGGCTGGCGGCGTCCGCTTCCGCCTGGTGCGCCGCCGCGCCGACCCGCTCGACGAGCCGTCGGCGCTCGGCCGCCCCGGCGGGCGGGGCGTGCGGCGCGCCGGGGAAGACGCCATCGACGAGGTTGGCCGGCCGCCAGCGGGGGGGCGCGTCCGTCGAGTCGAGGGCGGTCACCGCGGCCCCGGCGGCGACGTTCTCGCCCCCGGCGAACACCTGAAGCTCGGCCAGCGCCAGCATAAAGTCGTTGAGGCGCGGGGCCAGTGCCGTCGCCGTCACCCGGACGTACCGGGCCGCCACCTTCGGGGCCGCGAACTCGACCGCGGCGACGCCGGGGTTGGCGAAGTCCGAGCCGGTGCGGTCGGCGATGACAACGACGTTCGCGTTGAAGGCGGCGTCGCGGCCCGCCTCGACCTTGAACCGCCGCGGGAAGCCGAAGCCCGCGCCGATGCCGTTGAAGTCGTCGTGGCAGCCGGCCAGGACCACCCGCTCGACCTCGACCTCGCGGCCGAGATCGACCTGCACCCACTTCACGGTGTCGGGCTTCAGCGCGAGCGCACTGTGGTAGCCGTACTCCGGCCGCGGGGCGGGCGCGGGGCGCAGGCGGGCGTCGAGGGCGGCGAGTTCGGCCCCGCCCAACTTCGCGACCTGCGCCGCGGCGGCCTCGCGCCGCGCCGCCGCGGCGTGCTTCGCAGCCGTCAGCCTCGCGTGTTCGGCTGCCGCGGCGGGGTCGGCGTGGTACGGGCGGTCGCCGCGGTCCAGCGCCGCGAACACCGCCTGCAGGCGGTAGTAGTCCTCGTGCGGGATCGGGTCGAACTTGTGGCTGTGGCACTGCGCGCACTGCACGGTCAGGCTCACGACCGTGGTCATGACGGTGCCGACCACGTCGTCGCGGTCGAGGTGCCGCGCGACCTTGCCGTCGGCCTTGGCCTCGGAGACCTCGGCGTGGCCGATCGCGTCCCAAGGGCCGGCCGCGAGGAAGCCCAGGGCCACGACGCCGTCCGGGGTGCCGGGGAACAGGGCGTCGCCGGCGACCTGCTCCTGCACGAACCGCGCGTACGGCTTGTCGGCGTTGAGGCTGCGGATGACGTAGTCGCGGTACGGCCAGGCGTTCGGCCGCGGCTGGTCCTTGTCGTAGCCGTGGGTGTCGCCGTAGTGGGCCGCGTCGAGCCAGTGCCGCGCCCAGCGCTCGCCGTGGCGCGGGCTGGCCAGCAGCCGATCGACGACCCGCTCGTAGGCGTCCGGCGCGGCGTCGGCCAGGAAGGCGTCCCGCTCGGCGTCGCTCGGCGGCAGGCCGGTCAGGTCGAGGGTGACGCGCCGCAGCAGCGTGCGCCGGTCGGCCTCGGGCGACGGGGCCAGCCCCCGCTCGCGCAGCTTGGCCAGGACGAAGGCGTCGATGGGGTTCCGCGCGCGCCGGGCGTCCGCGGGGGCCGGCGGCGGCACGGCGGGGCGGGCGAGCGGGCGCAGCGACCACCAGACCCCGCCCGCCGCGGCCGCGTCGTCCGGCCACTTGGCCCCCCGCTCAACCCACGCCCGCAGCACGCCGACCTGGGCCACGCTCAGCCGCTCGCCTTTGGGGGGCATCACACTCTCGGGGTCGGTGCCGGCGACGCGGAGCAGCAGGGGGCTGTCCGCGGGCCGGCCCGGCACCAAGGCGGGGCCGCCGTCGCCGCCGGCGAGCGCGTCCCGCTTGCGGTCGAGCCGCAGCCCCCCGCGCTGCTTGTCCGGCCCGTGGCAGGCGTGGCACGACTTCGCCAGGATCGGCCGCACGTCGGCCTCGAAATCGACGGCGCGGCCCGCCGGCGGGCGAGGCTCTTCGGCGGGGGGCGACGCGGCGAGGAGTGCGGCGACGAGCGTGGGGGCGGCGTACCGCATGGGCCGGACTCGGGGTGGCGGGGCGGGCGCGAGGCTCAGCATAACCCACCCCCGCGGCCCCGCCCAACGAATTGTCGCCCCCGCGCCGCGGCGCGGTGCCGCAATCGCCCCCTTGGTAAGGAGAGGGTGCCGGGAGCCGGACGGAGCGACGCGGACGCCGAGGAGCCCGTCGAAGGCGTCCCAGGGTCGAAGTGACGGGTACAGGTCGCGTTGGCACAAGCGCCTGGCGACGCCGCCATGACGACGCCTGGGCCCGCCCGACGCCCCCGAACCCGCGAGGCGTCTTGTCGCCCCCTGTGGCCCTGGCGTAGCGGCCGGCAGGAAGCCGTCGATCGCGTCCGGGCGAATGTGCGATCGGTAACGGACCACGTAAAGCAGCGTCCGCTCGGTCACGGTGTTCGTCGGCTCGACGCCGTCGATCGTGTCGAACGTGCACAGGCCCGCCTCGATCGCTACCAGAGACTGCTGGCCGCCGGCAGTCATGACTCTCGGGGATGCCGCCCCGACCGCGAACAGCACAGCGACCTGTGGTCGCAGTTTGGCCGGCGTCTCCGAGGGAGAGTCGGCCGAAGAGAACTCGCCGTCGCGGCACGCTTCCACTCGTGGAGCGAGATGCGGCGGGCACGAGCGCGTCCCGGCCGACCGGTGCGGCGGTGCGATCGACCGACGCGAGGGACTCGTGCCGCGGTTGCGCCGAGCGGACCTGTCGGCGGCCGGGGGTTCAAGGTGAGCGTCGGCCCTACGATGGCAGGCCGCCCCCAGGCCTCACCGGGGGGTCTTTGAGGGCCGGTTTGCGGTCGGATCCGCCGGGCGGCGGCTTCGACGAGTTGGACGAAGCGAACTTGTCGGGTAGCGGGTGAAGTCGTCAGGGCAGGCAGATGTAGCCTAACCGTAGTCAACCCGGCGGACGGCTGACGCAAGTGTAGCCATCTGTGGAAACGCCTCTCCGACATATCCGGTTCACGCTGGGCAGGCACGGATGTGGGCGGACATCGGCGGAAAGTGCTCCGAACGCACTGGGCCTCAGATACTTGAAGCGGCGCGTCGAATCACTGACGGCCATCTGCGACTGCCCTCCGGGGCGTTTCGGGCCACTACTCACGACTACTCACTTGACCCGTGACTATTCACGTTTTCCGCTGCGAGACGATACGGATTGCGTGGACTTGCACGCCTCGATTCTGGCCACTATAAGTGGCCGAATTCTGGGAGGCTTAACAACTTACGGCGTGACCGGTCGGCGGCCTCGGGAGCAAGAGGTCGTCGGTTCAAATCCGGCCACCCCGACATCACGACCCCCGATGACGGCGGCCGTCACCGGGGGTCTTTTGTTGCTATTCGTAGGCGTTTCGTCGGCGAAGCGTTGGTTAAACCCACGACCTGATTGCCGTTTCGTCTTGCCAGTAAATGCCCCGTTTTGCCACTCGTTGCCACCAGTTGGTGGGGTTTTCGTTGGGGGTCTGGTGGCGGCCTTGCCGTCGAGCGAAGGTAATCGCTCCATCGCTTGACGCACGTCGAGCAAGGCGGGGTCGGTGTATGTCCCCATCGTGAGCTTGATGTCGGAGTGCCGCGTCGCGGCTTGCGCCGTTCGGGGGCCGGTGCCCGTCGTCGAGAGCATCGTGCCGAACGTCGTGCGTAGCGCGTGAACATCGACCGTGCGGCCGCGTTCGTCGCGCTTGGGGATGCCGACGGCAATCAGGTCGCGGTTGCGGCGAAGCCCGGTCGGCACACTGAACGCCCGGTCGGCGGGCGCGAGACGATTGTCCGCGAGCCACTGTCGGAGGTCGTGGGCCAAGTCGTAGCGCAGCGGCACCGTCCAACGGCGCGGTTCTTCCCGTTGGCGCACTCCAGTTGAACGGCCTCGGTGCCGTGGTCCAGGTCGATGCGCCGCACGGTCAACGTGCGCAGCTCATTCAGGCGCAGGCCGGTCGTGATGAACGTCCGGTCGATTACGTTCTGTTGACGGATGCGAGTCTGTAGGCCATAGGATTCAGCGAGGAATACCCCGTCACGCCGGCGGGACTGCTACACGGAACATGCTCACCAGTGACATGTGCGTGCCCTCAAGCCCACTTCCGACCGACTGGCCGTCACGCCTGCGGGGCCAAGCCCCAGGTCTCGGATCGCGTCTTCCTGGAGGCCCTCCTGTCCATCGCCCGCACCGGCTGCCCCTGGCGCGACCTGCCCGCCGGCTTCGGGGCCTGGGACGCCGCGTACAACCGCTTCCGCCGCTGGGTCCGCAGCGGCCGCCTCCGCGCCCTCCTCGAGGCCCTCACCGGCCGCCCCGAGCGCGGCGAGCTGCCGCGCGTCTCCCTCGACTCCGCCGTCGTGAGGGCCACGCCCACGCCACCGGGGCCCCGCGAAGAAAAAGCGCCTCGGGGGCCGGGCGGTCGGCGGACGCCAAGGGCCTCGGCCGCAGCCGGGGCGGGTTCGGCAGCAAGGTCGCCGTCGCGGTCGCCGACGAGGACACGGCGGTCGCCTTCCTCGTCGTCCCCGGCCAGCGGCACGACGCCCCGCCGCTGAAGCCGCTCCTGACGGCCGCCGTGGGGCGGGTGCCCGAGATCGAGGAGGCGGTGGCCGATCGAACCAGAAGGGGCCGGTGGAGGCGTACCGGGAGCGGAACCGGGCGGAGCGGTTCTTCGCTAAGATGAAGCAGTTCCGGCGGGCGGCGACGCGGTACGAGAGGCTCAAGGTGACCTTCGGCGGGTTCCTGAACCTCGCGTTCGGCTTGATCCGCCCACGGGCAATCGTCAACAGGGCCTAAGAAGTAGCACTTCTCTCCCCGGAGTCGCGGCATGAATCGCAGTTTCGCAGTGCTCGCACTCGTGTGTGGGTTGACGCTCCCGGCCGCCGCCGCGGACAAGCCCAACATCGTCATCATCTTGGCCGATGACCTCGGGGCATTCGACCTCGCGTGTGACGGGCGACGGGATCACAACACGCCGAATCTCGACAAGTTGGCGGCCGCCGGTGCCCGGTTCAACGCCGCCTACGCGGCCGCGAGCGTCTGTTCGCCGTCGCGAGCCGCGCTCATGACCGGACAGTCCCCGGCCCGCCTCCACATCACGACGTTTCTCCCAGGCCGCGCCGATGCTCCGTCCCAAAAACTCCTTCACCCGACGAGCGCCTCGAATCTCGCTGCCGATGCGGTCACGCTCCCGGCGCTGCTGAAAGCCGGCGGCTACGTTACCGGCTGCTTCGGCAAATGGCACCTCGGTGGTAAGGGGCACCAACCCACCGACCACGGCTTCGACGTTTACCACTCCGGCAAGGCGAACACCGCACCGGGCACCGATGAGGGCGGCAAGGGCGAGTTCGGACTCACCGCGGCCGCCTCCGCATTCGCGGAGAAAAACAGGGACCGACCGTTCTTGCTCTACCTCGCGCACAACGCCCCGCACATCCCGTACGCCGCCCGCGCGGACCGCGTCAAGGCGAACGCCGCCGCGTTCGAGCCGACCTACGCGGCCGTGGTCGAGTCGCTCGACGAGTCGGTCGGGGTATTGCTCAAGAAGCTCGAATCGCTTGGCGTCGCGGAGAACACGCTGGTGATCTTCACCAGCGATAACGGGGGGTTGCACGTCCCCGAACTGAAGCACGAGCGTGTCACGCACAACGGCTCACTGCGTGCCGGGAAGGGCTTCCTCTACGAAGGCGGGTTGCGCGTCCCACTCCTCGTCCGGTGGCCCGGCAAGGTGATGCCGGGGACCGTGATCGACGCCCCGGTTCAGACGACCGACTGGCTCCCGACGCTGCTCGAAGCGGTCGGCGCGAAGCCGCCGGCGAAACTCGACGGGGTCAGTTTCGCCGGGGTCCTCACTGGCACCACGAAGCCGGTGGAGCGGCCGCTGTTCTGGCACCAGCCGCACTACACCAACCAGGGCGGGCGGCCCGGCAGCGTGGTTCGGGAGGGGAATTGGAAGTTGATCGAGTGGGCCGAGGACGGCTCGGCGGAGTTGTTCGACCTCGCGACCGACCCCGGCGAAGCGACCGACATTTCGGCGAAGCGCCCGGACCGGGTCAAGGCGCTCCGGGCGAAGCTCGCGGGTTGGCGGACAGAGGTCGGGGCACAGGGGATGACTCCGAACCCGGAGTTCGACGCGGCCGTGCACAAGACGCTGTACCTCGACCCGGACCCCTCGAAGTTCGCCCCGGCAACTGCCTTGCCGGTGACCTTGAAAGCCATGCAGGCGTGGCGAAAACGCATGGATGCCGCCATTCCCACCGAAAAGTGACACCTCTCTCCCCGGAGTACCAGATGAAGCGCTGTTTCGTATTGCTCGCACTGGCGTGCGGGTTCTCGCTCCCCGCAGCCGCCGCGGACAGGCCCAACGTCGTCATCTTCTTGGCCGATGACCTCGGGTACGGCGACCTCGGCTGCTACGGCCACCCGCGGATCAAGACCCCGAACCTCGACGCCTTCGCCAAGGAAGGCGTTCGCCTGACGCAGTGTTACGCGGCGAGCGCCGTTTGCTCGCCGTCACGGTCGGCGATCCTGACTGGCCGCACCCCGCACCGCAACGGCGTCTACACCTGGATCGCCGTGGGCAGCGAGGTCCACTTGCGCACGAGCGAAATCGCCCTCCCGAAGTTGCTCAAGGAGGCTGGGTACGCCACCTGCCACGTCGGCAAGTGGCACCTCAACGGCAAGTTCAACGACCCGGCCCAGCCCCAACCGAACGACCACGGGTACGACCACTGGATGGCGACGCAGAACAACGCCGGGCCGAGCCACAAGGACCCGACGAATTTCGTCCGCAACGGCAAACCCGTTGGCAAGCTGGAGGGCTTCTCCGCCCCGCTCGTCGCGGACGAAGCGATCGACTGGCTGGCCACCAAGCGCGACAAGTCGAAGCCGTTCTTCCTCGCGGTGTGGGCGCACGAGCCGCACCTGCCGATCGAGACCGACCCGCAGTTCCAGAAGCCCTACGCGGACCTCGACGAGGATGTCCGCCAGCACCACGGGAACGTCTCGCAACTCGACCACGCGTTCGGCAAGCTGATGAAGGCACTCGACGGACAGAAGCTGACCGACACGACGCTCGTGTTCTTCACATCCGACAACGGCCCGGAGGGCGACGGACTGAAGAACCGCACCCGCGGTAGCACCGGTGGCCTCCGCGGGCGTAAGCGGGCGATGTACGAGGGCGGCATTCGGGTGCCGGGGATCGCCCGCTGGCCGGGCCACGTCAAACCGGGCACCACTGCCGACGGCCCGGTGATCGGCAGCGACCTGTTTCCAACGGTTTTGGGCGTCTGCGAAGTGAAGCCGCCGGCGGACCGTGTGATCGACGGCACCGACGTACTCGGTGTGCTGACCGGGAAGGTCGCGGTCGCGGAGCGGAAGGTGCCGCTGTACTGGCGGCTGAACCTGGCCCCGAACAACCTGCACATGGCGATGCGCGACGGCGACTGGAAGGTCCTCGCCGCTCAAGACTTCTCGAAGGTCGAACTTTACGACCTGAAGACCGATCCGAAGGAGGCGTCGGACCTGAGCGGCAAAGAAACGGAACGGCTCGCCGCGATGACCAAGCGGTTGAAGGAACTCAACGCCGAGGTCGAGAAAGACGGGCCGGACTGGTGGAAGCGGCTCAGCCCCAACGGCGGCGGACCGGTCAAGAAGAAGTGACGCCGAATCCGTCCGGCCGCCACTCCGGTGAGTGGCGGCCGGCGGAACCGTTCAGGGCTTATTCGCCAGCGTTTCGTTCTTCAGTTCCTGAGCCTTCGGTGGCAGTTCGAGCGCCGGCCTGCCCTTGAGATACCCCAGTCCTATCAGAAACTCGTCGGCCTTGCGGGTCGTGACACGGAGCCACGGTTCGCGATTGAAAAACCCGTGCGGTTGCCCCGCGGCGGTGTACAGGTCGGCCTTCACGCCCAATTCCTTGCACTTCTCGACGTACTCTTTGCCCTGGTCGAGCATCGCGTCGCCCGTCCCGAAGAAGTGGACACACGGCGGCGCGTCTTTCGTGAGGAACAGCGTCGGCGAAATCGCCTCGGCGATGTTCGAGCCGTCGCTGCCGCCGATCGTAAGCCCCTTGGCGTTGAGGACCGGGTTGAACAGCACTAAAACGTTCGGCTTGCACGACGCCTTCGGGTCGTCGGCCGCGTCGAACTTCTCGACGAGCGCGGTCGAGGCCGCCAGGTGCCCGCCGGCGGACCCGCCCGACGCGATTACCTTGTCCGGATCGACGCCGAGTTCGGCGGCGTTCGCCCGCACCCAGCGGATCGCGGTCTTCGCGTCTTCGACGGCGGCGTCGGGCTTCGTCTTGTGTTTCGACTCGATGCGGTAGTCCGCGGAGAAGGCGACGATACCGCGGCTTGCGAAGTACTCGGCTTGCGGGACGAACTGCGTGAACGCTCCGCTCTTCCATCCGCCACCGAAGAAGAACACGATCACCGGCCGCTTGTCGGTCGGCTTCCAGTCCGCCGGGAAGAAGCCGTGCAGCGTCAGTTCGCCTTCGGGCGTCTTCTTGTAGACATGGTCAGCCGTGAGGACCTTCGCGTCGGTGAGTTTGACAGTCGCCTTCGGTGGCTGGCCGTGGGCAGGCCACGCGACGACGACGGCGAGGCCGAGGAGAATCAGTTTTGAGGTCATTGTGAGCTTACTCCGTGTGTGCCCGGCCGAGGTCACTTCTTCTCTGCGGGCGGTTTGGGCCAGGATTGGATCGCCTTGCTGTCCTTGTCCCTCAACTTGATCGCGTCGAGGCGGACTTCCCCAGGTGCCGTCGAGGGGTCGAGCCGGAGCCGCGTCAGTGCCTTTCCGACCGGCACCTTGACCACGTACTCGTGCCACTCGCCGTCGTGCTTCGGCTCGAACGTCGCGGACCGGTCGCGGTGGAATCCTTTGTCGTCGGCCGTCGTCCAGAAAACCTGCCCGTTACCGCGACTGCCCGACTTCATCTTGAACTCGACCGTGTAAGGCCCGGCCCCGGCTGGCAGGTCGCGGGTGACGATGGACGGGTCGCCGCCACTGGACGTGACCACGAGGACCCCATCCTTCGTCGCCAAGACCGCGTCCTTGCTCGGCGTCCAGCCGGCCGCGCCCCCGGCCGCCGGCGGCTTGCCGAATCCGGGATTCGCCTTCGGCACAACTGCCTCGGTGTCTTTCAAGAATGCGTCGATCAGCCCCGCGAGTTCCTTCACGACTTCAGGCTTCTCGGTGGCGAGGTTCTTCGTCTCCCCGACATCCTCCTTGAGGTCGTAGAGTTCCAGGCGGTCGGTGCCGTTGTCGTTCTTGGCGTAGAACCGGATCAGTTTCCGATCGCCCTTGCGGACCCACGTCGCCGGCCAAAACCCAGGAATTCCGACCTCCTGCGTCTCGCTGCCGTGCGGGAAGTGGACGTAAACCGTATCGCGGACGGACTTCTGTTTCAGGATCGCGGGTGTTTGATCAACGCCGTCCACTTTCGGCATCGACTTCGGTTTGACGCCGGTCATCGCGAGCAGCGTCGGGAACCAGTCCACGCTGCTGAACAGGGCGTCGCTCGTCCCCGCCGTCACCTTCCCCGGCCAGGCGACCAGGCACGGCACCCGCGTCCCGCCCTCGTAGTTCGATGCCTTCCCGCTCCGCAGCGGCGCGTTGCTCGTCGCCGGGATGTCCTCGTAGCCCTTCGGGTTGGTGGTTTTCGGCGGGTACGCCCAACCGCCGTTGTCCGAGGTGAACACGACGACGGTGTCGTCGGCCACCTTCGCCGCGTCGAGCGCGTCGAACAGTTTGCCGACCGCGTTGTCCATGTTCTTGAGCATGGCGGCGTAGACCGGATTCCGCTGCCGGGCTTTCGGGTCAGCAGTCTTCTGGAACTGCTCGGTCAGCTTCGGGTCTCCGTTCCACGGGCTGTGGACCGAGTACAGCCAGAAGTTCAAGTAGAACGGCTTGCCCTTCTGGGCGGCGACGAACTTCGCGGCCTCCCCGGCCATCCACTCATCGATGTGCTCGCCCGGTTTGCCACGGAACTGCGGGTCGGTGACGAACTTCCACGGCGCGAAGTACCCGCCGCCCGGCCCAGGGGCCTTCGGCGTGTGCGGGGTGTCCGAGTCGAAGCCCTGGTCCTTCGGCTCGTACCCGACCCCGTGCCCGAGGTGCCACTTGCCGAAGTGGGCGGTCGCGTACCCCGCCTCCTTGAACGCCTCGGCGAGGGTGACGTACTCGCCCTTGAGCCGGGTGAGGCTGTCGGCCCCGATCACGCGAGACTTCGGCGACCCGGCGACAAGTCGCTTCTCCAACTGGAGCGCGGGCAGGTGGCAGACCGGCGCGGTGATGCCCGTGCGAGCCGGGTAAAGGCCGGTGAGGATGCTCGACCGCGTCGGTGAGCACAGCGGGCTGGCGGCGTAGTAGTTGGTGAACCGCACCGACCGGTCGGCGAGTCGCTTCAGGTTGGGCGTGTCGTGGAAGGTGCTGCCGTAGGGCGTGAGGTCCGCCCAGCCGAGGTCGTCCGCCAGGATGAACACGACGTTCGGCTTCGCGGCCGGTTCGGCCGCCGGGGCGACGCCACTCAGGAACACTATACCGAACAGGGCGAGCAGTGCGGCTCGCGGCGTGGGCAACAGACCAGGCATCATTCGCCCTCCGGTTTCTTGTCATTCTTCGGCAGCGGTCGCCCGGTGATCTCCGCCAGTTTGGCCTTCATCGCGGCTACCCGGTCGGGGTGCACCGCGGCGAGGTTCTTCGTTTCGCTCAGGTCGGCGGCGAGGTCGAACAACGCCGGCCCGGCTTCTTTCGCCTTCGGGCCGACGGGGACCAACTTCCAGGTGCCGTCCCGGAACCCGAACGGCGCGCCGCCGTTGGACTGCTCGACCAGGGACTCGCGGCCCGCCTTCTTCGTCCCGAGGAGGGCGTCCAGGTGGTTCTCGCTGTCCGGAGCCTGTCCCATGGGAACGGTTTGCTTGGTGAGCGCGGCGAAGCTCGCGAGGAGGTCCATCTGGCTCATCAACGCGTCCGACGTACCGGGCTTCACCTTCGCGGGCCATCGGGCGACGAACGGCACCCGCGTGCCGCCCTCGTACACCGTCCCCTTGGTGCCGCGGAGCACGCCGTTGGGCTTGTGGCCGTTGGTGGCGTCCGGGTCGCCGATCCCGTTCACCTTGTCAGGCCCGTTGTCGTCGTTGATGCCGCCGTTGTCGCTGGTGAGTACGACGAGCGTGTTCTCCGCCAGCCCGAGCGTGTCGAGCCTGTCGAGCACCTGCCCGACCATCCAGTCGAACTCGACGATGGCGTCCCCGCGGACCCCGCAGTCGCTCTTGCCCTTGAACTTCGCGTTCGGCACGCGGGGCACGTGGATGTTGTGGGCGGCCATGAACAGGAAGAACGGCTTGTCCTTGCCCTTCTGAATGAAGCCGCAACTCTTCTCGGCGATCACGAACGACATCTCGTCGTCCTTCCACAGCGCCGCCTTGCCGCCGGTCTGCCCGCCGATCCGCGGGACGCCGTTGACGAACGAACCCTTGTCGCCTCGGTTCACGGAGTAGTCGAGCGTGATCGGATCCTTCGGGTCGAGGTTCACCACGCGATCGTTCTCGACCCAGACGCACGGGACGCGGTCCCCGGTCGCGGGCAGGACCCAGGCGTAGTCGAACCCGACCTCGCGCGGCCCCGGCTTGATCGCCTCGTTGTAGTTCGTCGGCGTCGTCCCGAGCCCGAGGTGCCACTTGCCCACGACCCCAGTGCGGTAGCCGGCCTTCCGAAGCACCGACGGCAGGGTCGTCCGGTCCGGGTCGATGAGCAGCCCTTGCAGGCCGGACGCGATCCCGGTGCCCTTCTTGCGGAGCGCGTACTCGCCGGTCATCAAGGAGTAGCGGGAGGGCGTGCAGACCGAAGCGACGCTGTGCCCGTCGGTGAACCGGATGCCGCCGGCCGCGAGTTTGTCACAGTTCGGGGTTTTCACCTTCGTCGCCCCGTAGCAACTCAGGTCGCCGTAACCGATGTCGTCGGCGTAAATGAGAACGATGTTGGGTTGGTCCGCGGCCGAGGCCGTTGGCGCGATGCTCGCGCCCAAGAGTGCGGCGAGACCGACTACGAATCGGGACACAGGGCGGCTCCGTTGAGTTGGGTCGGTCAGTTATTCTGCTTGGCGTTGCGGCGTGACCAGTCTGGGTGATCTACTCAGGCGTCCGGCTAACACGTCGTGAGATCAAAGCGGTTCCCTTCAAGCCTCTCACGGCACCGGTGGCGTCTTCGGGTGGAGTTCCACCCTAGCGTCGTACTCTTTTGAAAGCACATCTTTTACCAAACCCCGCTTGATCAGTTCTTTCTCCGGCTCACCGCCGAGATCCTTCGTCTCGACGACCCAATTTTCGACGGCTTTACGCATCTCTCTCAACGTCGCCGCGTACTTGGGGTCTTCGGCGAGGTTCTTGACCTCGAAGGGGTCGGCTTCCAGGTCGTAGAGTTCTTCCGCGGGCTTGGTCTTGGCGAAGAAGAGTTTCTGGACATCGTCGAGTTTGCCGGCGAAGGCTCGCTCGCGCCAGACCTTCATGATGGGCATTTCGTCCATGTAGTTGATGTACTGGGCGTACGGCAGTTCCGGGTGGAAGTTCTTCACGTAGCGGAAGCGGTCGCCGCGGGCAGAGCGGACGCGGTCGTAGGTTTCGTCCATGCGGTCGCGGCAAGAGAAGACGTACTTCGGGGCGGGCTCGGGCTTGTCACCGAGGAAGACGCGGCCGGGCATCCGGTCGGGCTTCGCCACCCCCGCGAGCGCGAGCATCGTCGGCGCGAGGTCGAGGAAGCAGGTCAGGTCGTCGCGGACGCTGCCGGGCTTCACTTTCCCAGGCCAGCGGACGAGAAACGGCACGCGGGTGCCGGAGTCGTAGCACCAGCGCTTGCCACGTGTCAGACCCCAGCCGTGGTCGCCGAAGAAGATCACGACGGTGTTCTCGGACCACTGCTTTTCGTCGAGCAACTTCAGCACGTCGCCGACGAGGTAGTCCATCGCGGTAATGTTTTCGTGGTACTTCGCCACACACTCGCGGACTTCGGGGGCGTCCGGGAAGTACGGCGGAAGTTTCAGCTGCGTGCGGTCACGGCGTTGCCCCGCCGTGAGCCGGGCCGTGTTCTTCTCGTACTGCTGCTTCGTGGCGCGAGCCTGACTCTCGTGGGTGACGAGGAAGTTGACGTAGGCGAAGAACGGCTTGTCCTTCGGCAACACGTCGGGCTTCTTCGTCCAGTCCACGGTCGTATCGACCCACCCCTTCGGCGGGTCGAAGTTGAAGTCTTGCTTGCCGGGGTACGCCACGAAATAGCCAGACTTGCGAAGGTCGTCGAGGAACGTCGGCGGAGGCGTCACGAGCTTCGACCGCATATGGTGCGAGCCCATCGTGGTCGGATACATGCCAGTGATCAACCCGGAACGGCTCGGGCCGCATACTGGCGCGTGGCTGAAAGCCCGCGTGAAGCGAGCCCCCTGCGAAGCGAATTTGTCGAGGTGGGGTGTGACCGCGTCGGGGTCGCCATAACAACTGAGGTTCGGGGAGATGTCCTCCGTGACGATCCAGACGATGTTCGGCCGCGTCACCGGCTCGGCGGCGGTCATATCGCCGGGAGCGGCAAACACAACGGCCACAGCAGTTATAAACCCACGCATCACTTGCCCTCCCCGGCCCACTTTTCGTCGAGGTCGATGTACCGCTTCA
Source organism: Fimbriiglobus sp. (assembly GCA_043744775.1). Taxonomy (GTDB): domain Bacteria; phylum Planctomycetota; class Planctomycetia; order Gemmatales; family Gemmataceae; genus Fimbriiglobus. The sequence goes on from JAYTUC010000243.1 coordinate 17,185, forward strand.
ACTCGGCGTCGTCTATTTTTCCGCCGCCGTGGTACGGCTCCATGTTCGAGTCGTACATCGCTATCGGTTCCGGAACGCGCCCACTGTCGCCCGTCATCTCTTCCCAGTCGGCGAGCTTTTTACGTAGCGCTTCGAGTGTAGCCTTGTGATTCGGGTCACCGACGAGGTTCGCCACCTCGTGCGGGTCGGCGACGAGGTCGTAGAGTTCTCCCGCGGGTCGCGTCTCCGCGAACAGCAACTTCTCCGTCAAATCGTCGAGCTTCTTGGCCGCGTGCAGTTCCCGCAATTTCTGCACGATGGCCTTCGCATCTTTGTAGTGGTACGGCTGGAAGTGCGGGCAGTTGGTGGTGCACGCCGATGGTAGTCTGGTGGCATCCGGTGATAAAAGCGAGCTGGCATGGTGAACAAATCGGCACCGTGACGAACGCCTTATTGAGCCGCGGATCCTCCTTTTCGAGCTGATCGATATGCGGCACCCGGATTAGCTTTTCCCCGTAACAAGAGAAGTTCGCCGGAATGTCCTCCACGACAACCAAGACGATGTTCGGGCGATTTACCGATTTCGAGGCCGGAGCCGGTAGGGCGATTAGTGCGAGCACGTCGAATCGGGACACGGTAACCTCCGGCGCGGGTGGGCATGACTGATGCGTCGGTGGCCGGCAACTTCCCAGGCGGTTCGCCGGGGTCTGCGACCAGTGGCAAGCCCAATGCGGCCGAATTCAGTGACTGTCCCATAAGGGGGAGTCATGCGGCCTGTCGGTAGTGGAACTCGGCGTCCGAGCCTTTGGGCCGGAGTCGGTTCAGCATCAGCTGGATCA
>JAYTUC010000244.1:0-17960 GCA_043744775.1 Fimbriiglobus sp.
GCGTAGATGTGCCCGGCGACGTGGTTGACGCCGACCAACGGCACCCCCAGCGCGACGCTCAGCATCTTGGCCGCGCTCACGCCGACGAGCAGCGCCCCGCCCAGGCCGGGCGTGTTGTGGACCGCGACGCAGCCGATGTCCGCGAGCGTCACATTCGCCCGTCGCAACGCCTCGTCGATGACCGGCAGCAGGTTGCGCAGGTGCGCCCGGCTGGCGATCTCGGGGACGACGCCGCCGAAGGGCGCGTGCAACGCCGTCTGCGACGCGACGACGTTCGAGAGGATCGCGCGGTCGCCGGTGAAGACCGCCGCGGCCGTCTCATCGCATGAGGTTTCAAGCGCCAGGAACAGCACGGGTCACCGGGGTTTCGCGGGCGGCAGGCCGAGCGTCGAGGGCAACTCGACGCGGCCGAACTGCTCGAAGAAGTACTGGAACTTGAGCAGCCGCGTGCCGCGCGGCACGCCGACCGTGAAGCGCAGCCGCTGCGGCCCGGCGAAGCCTTCGCCCACCGGCTGCGACGCCGAGCCGTCGGCGACGACCCGCACGTCGAGCAGGTCGAACTGCGGCGTCTCCGAGTCGTCACCGCCGAGGAACTCCAACTTGGGCGCGTCGATCGGCACGAGGACCAAGCTCGCCACGTCCCACGCGGCAAAGGTCGCGGTGTCGCCGGCCGGCGGGAAGACCGTCGCCTCGACCTCGCACCACTGGTAATTGCCGTAGTCCGGCGTCGCCCCGCGCTCCCTGTCCGCGTCGTTGGTGTCGATGAATTGCTCCAATTCGTCGCGCGCCTGCTTAGGCATCGACGCCGGCCGCACCGCGTGGACCTCCACAGTCGCCCCACGCAGCGTCGCCGACTTCCGCGTGAACATCCCCTCGGCGACTTTGCGCAAGTTGCGGAACGTCGAGCGGATGACCTGCTTGGCGACGAAGACCAGGAACAGGAACGTGCCCAGCGACGCGAGGATCGCCTGCCACCAGTCGAGGTAGACGAACGCGGCGACCGTCGCCACGACGAAGACGAAGAAGCCACCGAGGATCAGGTAGGTGAACTTCGCGCACATCGGTCGCCCTCACGCGGCGGGTTCGGAATCGCCCGGTCACGCCAGGGTAGCGACTGCGGGCGGTTCCTTCCAGTTGCGCGACTGCCGCCAGAAGGCCAGCGGGTTGTCGTAGACGACCTTGCGGATGGCCGCCTCTGGGTGGCCGCGGCGGCGCATCTCCTGGATCAACTCCGGCACCGCCATTGGGTCGGACTTGCCCCAGTCGCCCGCCGAGTTGACCAAGACGCGCTCGGTGCCGAAGACTTCGAGCATGTCGCAGGCCCGCTGCGGCGTGCACTTCGTGAGCGGGTACAGCGTCATGCCGCACCAGAAGCCTCCGTCGAGTGCGAGGCGAATCGTGTGCTCCTCGACGTGATCGACACAGACGCGGTGAGGCGTCACGCGCTTGTCGTTTTGCAGCATGTCGAGGATCATCCGCGTGCCCTTGAGCTTGTCGTCGAGGTGCGGCGTGTGGATGAGTACGAGTTCGTCGGTCTTGGCCGCGAGGTCGAGGTGCTCCTGGAAGATGGTCGCCTCGTTGGCGGTGTTCTTGTTCAGCCCGATCTCGCCGATCCCCAGCACGTTCGGGGCGTTCAGGAACTCCGGAATCAGCGCGATGACCTCGCGCGACAGGCTGACGTTGTCGGCCTCCTTGGCGTTGATGCAGAGCCACGAGTAGTGCCGGATGCCGAAGAGGGCGGCGCGTCGCGGCTCGTACTCAGTGAGTTGGCGGAAGTAGTCGTGGAAGGCGCGGGCGGAGCCGCGGTCGAACCCGGCCCAGAACGCCGGCTCCGACACGGCGACGCAGCCGGCGAGGGCCATGCGCTGGTAGTCGTCCGTGGTCCGCGAAACCATGTGGATGTGCGGGTCGATGTATGGCACAGGTGCTACCCATTATGAAATTACGTGTGCTACGCGGAGTCAAAATGTGTAAAACATGAGTCATGCAATCTCGTCGAAGCGACTGATGGCGTGGCCGATGAACTCCATCATCTGGCGACCTTTACCTGTGTCAATCAACTCACGCCACAATTCGAACTCGTGGTCCGCCGGGCAAGCAGTTGGGGCGTGGTGGGGCCAGGGGTTCTCCGGGTTCGGGCCGTTGCCGGCTTCCGCAGGCGCGATGTTCTGGAGCAGGTACGCCAAAGGTAGAACGCGTCTCGCCCACCCTTCAAGGCCCGCCGGGTTGTCGAACCCCAGCAAGGGTGCGACCCGCCGCAAGTCGTCGCGATCGACGATGGCCCGCACGAAGCGTACGAACCCGGTGTGGGCCTTCGGCGGTGGGTTGCCGGAACGCCACAAGTAAGCTTTGCTGAGCTTTTCTGTAGCCATTTGCAGGTAGTGCAAGAGGTGACACTGCCTAGCCCCGCCCCGGCGTAGAGTTGCGAAAAGGTCGAAGTCAGAGCGGGCCTGCCGCCACCAGAGAGTTTGCGCCCCGTTCATGACTCATCGCGTGACAGGACTTCCTGGCTGCCGTCCAGTGTCCAGCCGGTGGGCAAGGGGAGCGACCCCCGCTGCACGGCCAGCCATTGTGCGGGCGTGACATCGAGTACGACGAGGGTGTGGGCGGTGTCACTCCGCGTATCGACCCCGAAGTCGATCGCTTCTAAGGGGGTCATCTCTGCGACGAGCGTGTTGACCTCTAGCAAACGGATTTCCCGTGGCGGTGCGCCCTTGGGGAGGTGGAATATGGTCACGACGCCTTCGTCGATACTCCGGTGTCGTTGCGCGTACCAGTGAGCCATCTGGTCGCGGTCAAAGACGGTCTGAGTGGCGTCGGGCATGGCTGGCCTCCGGGAGTGCGGTGCCGAACGCGGCAGTCACGCCTCGCCGGTATTGTAGCCCGAAACAGCGGCAGGGTAGGGAAGTCAAGGGACCGAGGCGATTCCTCGCGAACCCCGACCCCCTTCCGACATCACGCTCTATACTCTCGCGTCCCTCACAGCTACACAGCCACGCCCACGATCGGACCCCATGTCACCGCCGCCGGACCGCGCCCCCGCCGACAGGACTTCGCCGCTCGAACTCGTGCCGGCGGTCTGCTGCCTCTGCGGCGTCGAGGACGCGGAGCCGGTCGCCGTCGGGGCCGACTTCGAGTACCGCACTAGCCCCGACGAATTCCTGGCCGTCCGCTGCCGGCGCTGCCGACTGGTCTACCTCAACCCCCGGCCGGCCGCGGGCGAGGCGGGGCGAATCTACCCGGACGACTACCACGCCTTCCAGTTCCGCCCGGCCGAGTTCGGGCTGGTTTACCGCGTCCGCCGGCGACTCGAAGCCCGGCGACTGCTGCGCTGGTGCCGCGGGCTGCCGGCCGACGCCCGTGTGCTGGATGTCGGCTGCGGCGACGGCTTCCACCTCGGGATTCTCCGCGACTACGGCCGGCCCGGCTGGCGGCTCGAGGGCGTCGATGCCGACGCGCGGGCGGTCGCGCCGGCCCAGGCGGCCGGGCTGACGGTCCACCTCGGCGATGTCGAACAGGTCGCCCTCCCGGAGTCGGCATTTCACCTCATCCTGATGGTGATGACCGTCGAGCACCTGCCCGACCCGGCCGCCACGGTGCGGCACGTCGCCCGATTGCTCGCGCCCGGCGGCCGGCTGGTGGTCGTCACGGACAACACCGGGTCGCCGGACTTCACGGTGTTCGGCGGGCGGCACTGGGGCGGCTACCACTTCCCCCGGCACACGTACCTTTTCGACAAGCCGACGCTGGCGAAGTTGGGCACCGCGGCCGGCCTCGAAGTCGAGCGAGTCGGCACGGCGGCGAGTCCGGTCAACTGGGTCTACTCGCTCCGCAACTGGCTCGACGACTGGGGCGGGCCGCGCTGGCTGGTCAGCCGCCTGTCGCTGCACTCGGTGCCGGCGCTGGGCTGTTTTACGATTCTCGACATGGCACTCGCGGCGCTCGGCCGGGGGGCCATTCTTCAAGGGCTGTTCCGCAAGCTGGCCACCACGAAAGGGGGTCAATCGTGACCGACAACGGACTCCCGGTGGCGATCCTGGGGGCGGGCCTTGCCGGGCTGACGGCGGCGACTTACCTACGGCGGCACGGCGTCCCGGTCCGCGTCTATGAGGCCGGCAAGCACGTCGCCGGCCTGGCCCGTAGCGAGCGCGACCCGGACGGCTTCACCTACGACTTCGGGGCGCACTTCATCACCAACCGCCTGGCCGCGGCCGTGGGCGTGTCGGCCGCCTGCCAGCCGATGCCGCGCTACGGCGAAACCGTCTGGCACCGCGAACGCGGCTACTCGTACCCGCTCGGCCTGATGAAGTCGCCGCGTTACGTGGCGAGTGCCTTGGCGGCCAAGGCGCGCGGGCCGTTCGCGGCGAAAGCGGTCACCGCCGCCGACCAGTACCGGGCGCAGTACGGCCGCCGGCTCGCCGACGAGATCGCGCTGCCGCTCACCGAGGCGTGGTCCGGGGCGTCGGGGTCGGAACTTTCCGCGTCGGTCGGCGAGAAGTTCGCCACCAGCCTGCCGCGCACGCTGTTGCTCAAAGCCGCGGCCCGCGTCACGCGGCGTACGGTGGCGGTCGGCTACAGCGGGGCCGTGCCCGAGTCGCCGCACGTCTGGCACGTCTACCCCGACGGCGGCATCGGCGCGGTCTGCGAGAAACTCGCCGACGAGGTGCGCGACGACATCCGCACCGAGTCGCCGGTCGAGGCGATCCTCGTCGAGGGCGGCCGCGCCGTCGGCGTCCGCGTCCACGGACAGGACGTGCCGGCCCGCGCCGTCGTCAGCACCGCCCCCGTTCACGTCCTGGCAAAGCTCGTGCGCGGCACCGACACGCTCGCGCACCTGGCCCGTTTCCGCTACCGGGCGATGGCCTTCGTCAACGTCAAGTTCGACGGGCCGAGCGGCCTGCCGGACGTGGTGACCTGGACGCCCGGCGGCGAGTTCCCGTTCTTCCGGCTCAGTGACATCGGCCTGGGGCTGCCGTGGCTGGTGCCGGCCGGCAAGGCGCAAGTCACCTGCGACATCGGCTGCCGCGTCGGCGACGAGACCTGGACCGCGTCTGACATCGACCTCGGGGCGAAATGCGTCGCGGCGCTCGAGCGCATCTCCCCCGGCCTGGCGAAGCGCTACCTCGGCTGTCGGGTCGTGAAGACCCCGCTGGCGTACCCAGTCTTCTTGACGGAGTACGAGGCCGATCGCCGCCAGTTCGCCCTCGGCACCGGCGTCGAGGGCCTCTACAGCGTCGGCCGCAATGGCGAATTCGCGCACATCTTGATGGAGGATGTCTTCTGGCGGACGCGGCGTAAGCTTACCGACTTGATCGCCCCAGGACGCGGGGCCGACGCCCCTCTGCTTCACGCCGAGCAAGGGTGTCTCCACGAGGCATAATCAACGCGCCGGGCCGTTGCGGCTCGCCCACTCGGTGCCCGTGACGCTGCTGATGCGTGCCCGCAGTTTCCGCGGCACCTCGCCGCGGCCCTCGGCGAGGGTCAGCATTTCCTCGAAACTCAGCAGCGGGTCGGGGAACGGCAGGCTGCGCAGGGCGTCGGCAAGCGGCGTCTTGAGGGTGTAGCTATCGTCCGTCGAGTCGATGACGATCTCGAGGTCGCGGAGTGTGTGCAAGTCTCGGTAGAAAGCCCTCAGCGTGAGTTTGAGACGCTTCAACAAAAAGGAGCGAGTGCGGGGGGCGACCGTTAGCAAATTGAGGAGTTTGTAAAGACGCGCGACGCGCGGGCCGCTCATGGTCGGGGCCGCGTCCTGCTTGCGTGCCATGCTCGGTCCCAAAGGTCTGTCGTCACGGGACGCCGGGGCGAGGGGTCTCAGGGCACAATCTTAATCGCCGGTCGGCGAAACGCAAGGGGCTAGAGGCCCCCGCGCCGCCGTGCCGAGGTGACTAAGCCGGCTCGGGTTCCGGGACGACGAAGACTTTGCGCAACTTGTCGAGCGCCGACGCCTGGACTTGGCGGACCCGCTCCTTCGACAGGCCCAGCGCCTTGCCGACGCGCTCGAGCGTCTGGTTGGCCGGGTCGTCGCCCATCGAGAAACGCTTGGCGAGGATCGACTTCTCGCGCGGCGTCAGCAGCGGGTGGTCGTCCCGCAGGAATTCGTCGATGCGGAACTGGCCCGCAGCGCTCGACTCCGGCTGGGTCCGGCCGCGCGGCTCGCCGTCGGGGAACGCCTCCAACGACATCGAACGTGACAGCCAGTCGGTCGAGAGCCGCTGGGCCAGCCGCGAGAGCGCCCGCACCAGGCAGGTGTAAGCGTAGGTGCTAAAGCGGATGCCCATCCACGGGTTGTACGCCGCGACGGCCTGGATCAGGACGATGTGGCAGTCGCCGATCATGTCGTCGATCCGGCTGGGGGTCGCGAGGCGGCGGCGGACTGCGCGGTAGATCAGCTTGCGGTTGCCCAAAACGATCAGGTCACGCAGCCCCAAATAGTTCCGGTGCCAGCGGGCGAGTTCGACCGGCGTGCGGGCCGTGTGCATCCGGTGCGCGGCGTAGTGCATGTGGCGGGCGTGCTGGCGGGTCACCTCGTCCGGCATGTACTTATCGCCGAAATCGTTCGGATTCTCCAGGAGATCCGCCGGGTCGTAGCTGCGCAGGGCGTCCCGCGCTGCGAACGAGTCGTGGACGATGTAGCTCGGCAGGCCTGCGGCACGCGGAGCCCTCCGCGTCGCCGACTGCTCGAGTGGGTCCGGTGTTTCCGTCGCGCTCATCACGATGCCCTCGGGGAAAATACCAACCGGGAGACCGCCGGCGCGGTGGGGAATTCACATCAAGAAGCTGTTTTTCTGCTCGCAACAATCGGCGAAACTTTGCCCGCTCCGCCTCGTCAACTCACGACCGGCCGAGAGATCGGCCGTCCGAAACGTCCAAATCAGGCGAATACTTCCGCGACAGAGAGTCAGACGCGTTGTCGAGCGATACTTATGCAAAAGTTGGGCCGAACGGCTACGACGAGTGGCATCTGCGTTGAAATTGGCAAGATATTTTGAACGGTTTGGACGAATGCGCGGTTTCGTACTAAGATCACGACAGGCACCGTTTCGCCCACAACTCGGGGTCCGCGACAATGTCTCCGCCCGCACTCCGCTACGTGAGCACCGCCCAGGTCGCCCAGGCCCTCGGCGTGAGCGTCACGACCGTGAAGCGCTGGGTGGACGGCGGCGTGCTGCCGGCGCACCGCACGGCGGGCGGCCACCGCAAGCTCGTGATGGAGGACGTGATCCGCCTCGTCCGGGAGGGCAACTTGCCGCAGGCCGACTTGACGCAGATGTTGCCCGGCCCCCCGGCCGCCCGCTGCGACGCCGGGGCGCTCGCCGAGCAGATGCGCGCCGCCGTCAAGTCCGCCGACGCCGACCGCCTGCGCAACGTGGTCCACGCCGGCTACCGCGCCGGCCTGACGGTCGAGGCGCTCGCCGACCGCGTCGTCGGCCCGGCACTCGCCGAACTCGGCCACGATTGGGCGATCGGTCGCGCGGAAGTGATGACGGAGCACCGCGTGACGCAGGCTTGCGTATCGGCCTTCTACGAGTTGAGTTCTGCGCTACGCGTGCGCCCCGGAGTCGGCAGCCCGGTGGCGGTCGGCGGTGCCCCCGAGCACGACCACTACGTCCTGCCGACGCTGTGCGCCAAGCTGACGCTGCTCGACTGCGGCTGGGACGCGATTAACCTCGGCCCGCACACGCCGCCGGAGGCATTCGAGGCGGCAGTGGTCCGCTTCGCGCCGCGTCTCGTCTGGCTGTCGGTGTCGCACGTCGCGGACGCGGGGCGGTTCCTCGCCGACTACGGCCGGCTGTACGCGCTCTGCGCGGGGCGCGGCATCCCGGTCGCCGTCGGCGGCTCCGCACTGGAGGCGTCCCTGCGGAGCCCCATGGCGTACACGAGTTTCGGCGACGGCTTGACGCAGTTGGCGGCCTTCGCGCGGACGCTGCACCGCCGGCCCGGCGTGCCCAAGCGCGGCCGCCCGCCGGGGCCGGCGAAGGCGTGATGGGGCCTCACCTCCGGCCCCCTCTCCGCGTGGCAGAGGGGCCGGGGGTTAAGGTTTCTTAACCCTTACGGGCGGCCCCGCGGCGGCGGATCATCTCGTCGAAGAAGCTGCCCAGGAATAGGGTCAAGCCGGTGACGACGGGGATCACGTTGTCCGGGATGCGCAGGAAGGTGACGAGCGTCGAGAGCAGCGGCAACACCGCCGCGCCGAGGGCCATGCCGACCATCGTGCCCTCGCCGCCGCGGAGGCTGACCCCGCCCAAGACGGCCCCGGTGATCGCGTTGAGTTCGAGAGTCTGCCCGGCGGTGTCCGGGTTGGCCGAGCCGTAACTCAGTAGTAGCAGACACCCGGCGAACGCGGCGAGGCTCGAACCGATCATGAACGTCAGCACGCGGTAGCGGCCGACCTGGATGCCGGAGTAGCGGGCGGCCTGCTCGCTGTAGCCGATGGCCGACCAGTAGCGGCCGTAGACGGTGCCGTGCAGGACGGCCCCGAAGCCGACGGCGACGGCGGCGAACACGACGAGCATCGCCGGGAAGAGCAACTTCGCTTCCGCGTCCTGGCCGACGAGCACGAGTTTGAGCAGACCGATCGACGACTCGAACTCGGGGTGGCCGCTCAGAACTTGCTGCAAGCCGATGTTGTTGCCGCCGGTCAACATGCGGGTCAGGCCCCGGAAGACGAACATGCCGCACAAGGTCACGAGGAACGACTGCAGCTTCAGGCCGTACACGAGCGACCCCTGCAGCAGGCCGATGAGCGTGCCGGTGAGGACCGTCGCCACCAGCGCGACCGGCGGCGGCACGCCGTTCTTCATCAGCACGCCGAACAAGACCGCCCCGAGGCCGACGACCGACCCGAGCGACAGGTCGATACTCCCCGAAAGGATCATCAGCCCCGCGGCGAGGGTGATGAGGCCGGAGAAGCCCTGGCGGTTGGCCACGTCGATGACGTTCGACCACGAGGCGGCGTTGGGGTCCGAGGCGAACAGGGCCGCGTACATCACCACGAGTAACGCGAGAACCCCGGCAATCCGCTTCATCGTGCCCCCCCGGTCGCCAGTGTCATGATGGCCGCCTCGGTCATCTCGCCGCGCGCGAGTTCGCCGGCGATCGCGCCCTCGTGCACCACCGCGACGCGGTCGGAGAGGCCGAGCAGTTCTTCCATGTCGCTGGAGATCACCCAGACGGCGACCCCCTGCCCGCACAGCTCGTCGATGAGCGTGTAGATCTCGCCCTTCGCGCCCACGTCCACGCCGCGGGTCGGCTCGTCGAGGATGAGGACTTTCGGGCCGCGCGCCAGCCACTTGCCGAAGACGACCTTCTGCTGGTTGCCGCCCGACAGGAAGCCCACGGTTTGCGCGGCCGACGGCGTCCTGACGCCGAGCTTGTCGATCATCCGCCGGTGCAAGCCCGCCTCGGCCCCCGGCGAGATCCAGCCGTAGCGGCTCACGCGGTCGAGGTTGGGGAGGGTCAAGTTCGCGCCGACGCTGGCTTCGAGGATCAGGCCGTGCAGGCGGCGGTCTTCGGGGGCGAGGAGCACGCCGGCGCGGATGGCGTCGGCGGGCCCGGCGAAGCGCACCTCCACGCCGTCGAGCCGCATCGCGCCGGCGACGACGGGGCGGACGCCGAAGACCGCCTCGGCGAGTTCGGTGCGGCCCGCCCCGACGAGGCCGGCCATGCCCAAGACTTCGCCGGCCCGCACGGTCAGGCTCGCCGGGTGCGCCGGGCCGCCGCGGTAGCGCAAGCCGTCGATCTCTAAGACGACCGCGCCGCCGGCCTTCCGGTGGTCGCGCGGGAAGTACTGCGTCAGGTCGCGGCCGATCATGTGCTTGACGATGGTGTCGTGCGTCAGTTCGTGGCGGGCGAGTTCCGCCGAGAAGCGGCCGTCGCGCAGCACCACCGCGCGGTCGGCGAGCCGGGTGACCTCCGCGAGCCGGTGCGAGATGTAGACGACCGAGACGCCGGCCACACGCAAGGCGTCGATGACTTCGTAGAGCCGCGCGGTTTCGGTCTGTGTGAGGCTCGAAGTCGGCTCGTCCATGATGAGGACTTTGGCGTCCCCGCCGAGCGCCCTGGCGATCTCGACGAGTTGCTTCTGGCCCGGCGAGAGCGTGCTGACACGGGCGTTCAGCAGCGACTCCGGCAGCCCGACCCTGGCGAGTACACCTCGCCCGGCCGCCCGCATCTCGGACTTACGCAGCCAGTGCAGGCGGTTCGGGACCGTGAGTTCCCGGCCAAGGTAAAGGTTCTCGACGACCGTCAGGTTCTCGGCGAGGCTGAGTTCCTGGTGGATCAGGCTGACGCCGGCGTCGAGCGCGTCGGCGGGGCCGTCGAAGCGGACGGGCACGCCGCCGCGGCGGAGCTCGCCGGCGTCCGGCCGGTAGACGCCGGCGAGGATTTTCATGAGGGTGGATTTGCCCGCGCCGTTCTCGCCGACGATGGCCAAGACTTCGCCGGGGTAGACGGCCACCGACACGCCGTCGAGCGCGCGGACGCCGGGGAAGGACTTGCCGACCCCGACGGCCTCGATCAGTGGCGTGCGCGTGGCGGGTGCGGCGGTCACTTCTTGACCGAGTCGAGGTCGGCCTGCAACTTGGCCTCGAAGTCGGTCGCCTTCATCGTCACGACCTTGACGCCGTTGACGGTCTCGTCGGGCGCGCCGTCCTTAGTAATGACGCGGTACGGGATGTTGTAATCGACGCCCTTCGAGGCGTCGCCCTTGGCGAGCGCGGCGAGGATTTCGACCGACTTGTAGCCGTAGTTGAAGGGGTCCTGGACGACCGTGCCGACGATGTCGCCGTCGCGGACGCCCTTGAGCGTCGCCTTGTCCTCGTCGAAGCCGGCGACGGTGACCTTGCCGGTCAGCCCCTTCGACTTGACCCCGGCGAGGATCGCCTTGGGGTTGTAGGCGTACAGGCCGACCATGCACAAGTTCGGCGTCCCCTTCAACCGCTCCAGCACGTCCTTCGCCTTGTCCTGGGCCTGCGACTCGTTCGCGCCGTCGGTGGAGATGCTGTCGAGCTTGTACTTGCCGAGCGTCGCGCCCGGCGTCTGCGACGCGTCTTTGACTCCGGCCAACTCGTCGAGCACCCCGCCGATGCGGCCGACGGCGTTGGCCGAGGCGGTGTTGCCGATGAACAGCGCCACGGTGCCGCCGTCGGGCAGGGCCTTCTTGATGAGCCGGCCGACCGCCTTGCCGGCCTCGTAGTTATCGACGCCGATGTAGCACTTGCGGTTGCTGTCCTTGGCGTCGTTGTCCATCGTGATGAGGTTGGTCTTGGCGGCGACCCCCCGCAGCGCGGGCGTCTGCTCGCCGGGGTTGATGACGCTCACCGCGAGGCCGGTGACGCCGAGGCGGACCACGTCGTTGACGATGTCCATCTGGTCGGCGACGGCGTCAGTCTTGGGCTGGCGGAAGATCACATCGACGCCGAAGTCCTTGCCGGCCTTGCCGGCCCCCGCCTCGGCGATCGACCAGAACTCGGCCGTGCAGTTAGTCACGACGGCGACCTTCGGCTTGCCGTTACTCGAGGAGCAAGCCGGCACCGCAGCGGCCAGCGCCGCCACAAAGAGGGCCGGGGCGATACGCAGGAGGCGGGACATGGCGGCAACTCTGGGGAGCGGGGAGAGACTTCCTAAAGGTTCTTGCAAAAGTAGCGACGCGGCGCGACGTTGCAAGCGCACTCAGTGCAATCCTACGGAAGTTTCCCCGGCCGTCCCGTCAGTCGGTCGAGCCGCGCGACCACTGCGGCGGCACCGGCTTGGGGTTCATCTGGTCGGCGATCGGCGTGCCGCGCCGCGACTGCCCGAGGATCGCGCGGGCCGCAGCGAGGTGCTTGCGATCGACGTTGGCGTTTTGCAGGATCTCTGCGGCGATCGCGGCGGCGTCCTCGGTTCCGGGAGTCTTCTTAGGTCCGGGCTTCGGGGACTTGGACTGCTCGAAGATCGCCTCGGTGCGGAGTTGCACGTCGTCCGGGCCGCTGCCCGGCGAGCCGTTGGCCGCGCTGCCGGCCGGCGTGACCGGGGCGTCGGAGAGGCGCAGCCGCTTCGACGTGCGGGCCTCCGCGCTCATCTTGCCGAGTTCCAGCGCGAGGGCCGCCGAGAGTTCGTCGTCGCTGCGGCAGGCGTCCACGAGGCCCTCGGTGACGAGCAGCCCGTTGCTGTCGGCGTGGTAAATCTCCGGCTCCTTGCGGCCGACGACGTAGAACACCGGCGCGACGCCGAGGAACGGGTTCTGCCCGACGAGCGCCTCGCCGAGTTCGTGGACGCGCGCCGACGCCTCGGGCCGGGCCGCCGGGTAGGCCGAGGTGTCGATCGCCTTGTTGGCGACGGCCCCGCGGTGCAGCAAGTCTTCCGGCGAGCAGCCGGCGACCGTGAGCGCGGTGAGGCCGGCGAGGAGGGTGCGTTTCATGCCGCGGGCGATACCGCGCCCGAGGGGGCGTGTCGAGGGCAACCGGGCGGGGAGAACTCCGGGCGCTGACGCTCCCGGCACGCCGGGGTCACGCCGCGCGGCGTTCCTCGCGGGCGAGCCACTTCTGCATGCGCGGCAGCGTGTCCGACCACTGCTTGCCGAAGCGCTGCCGGCCGAAGGCGTCGTACAGCAGGTCGAGCGTCTCGATGAGGTGCCGCACGCGGTCGGCACGCTCTTCAAGCTTCGCCCGGCCGTCCTTGATGTCGTCGGGCGGGTTCGGGAACTTGGCACTGCCGATGCCCAGCGTCTCGGCGTGGATCGCCAGCTCGTACTGGTAGGCGTGCCGCACCAGCGTCAAACCGAGCTTCCGGGGCAACTTGCCGGACTGGATGGCCCGCTTCGCCTCGGGCAAGCGGCTGGGGCCTTCGTGGCTGATCGTCTCGTGCCCAGTCTGGCCGCGCGGGCACTCCAGCGTCAGCGTCCGGGCAATCATGTAGGTGATTTCGGAGTTGTCCGCGACCTTGATCGTGTCGGACTCGCCCTCGCTGTTGAACCACAGCCACAACAGGAACTCGTTGCCGACGAAGTCGCGGCTGCTGTCGTCGGCGATCCAGCCGGCCTCGTCGGGCGTCACGTCCGGGATGAACAGCGACAGCCGGCAGTCATCGACGTTGCGCGTCGTCTGGTGCAACTCCGCCAGCGAGTAGGCCCGGCGGCCGGCGGTCACCGCCTCAAGCGTGAAGTGGAAAGTCTGGTGGAAGAGGCTCACGAGCCGGTCGATGTGCGTCAGCGAAGTCGCCCCGAACAGCACCTCGTTGGTCAGGCGGTCCCAGACGACGGGGATGCACTTGCGGCGCTTGAAGCGGCCGTCCTTGCCCTCCTGTTCGAGGCGGTCGCGGGCGTTTTCCTTGGCCTCGCGCTTCTGCCGGGCGCTCGGTAGGCCCGAGTGGTTGCCGGCGGCGAGCGCCTTCAACTCGACGGAGTAGTACGCTTTGAGCAAGTCCGTCGGCAGCTTCTCGACATCGACGCGCAGCTCGAACGTGAGCATGTCGTTGACGATGTTCTTGGCGAGTTGGAAATCGACGTCGAGGACGTGTTCGCCGCCGGTCCAGCCGACCTCGATGCCGTCGGCCGAGGCCAGGCGGTTGCGGCCGGCCTGGAACTCCGCAAGGCGTTCGAGGTGCTCCTCGCCGAAGAGCCGCGGGGCGGGGCCGTCCACGCGGAACCGCAGGAACGACGCGCGGCCGTTGAAAAACGCCATGTCAAAGTGCCTCCTGCACGGGACTCGTCGCTCAGCTCGCCAGTGCGGCCGAGGCCGCCTCGGGGGCCGCCTCGCCGTCCTTGCGGCCCATCTCGTCGTGGACGACCGGGTGCCAGGTCGCGTCCCGGCCGGTCGGGGGGACGTAGTTCTCCCGCGCCCAGCGGCGCAGTTGGAGTTCCTCGATCAGATCGACTTCCGCCGCCGCCAACTTGATCGCCATCGCGAATCCGCCACAATACGAGAGAGGGAGATTCGGGGCACGCGCCCCGACGCAAGCGAAATCTTAGAAAGTCGCATCGTGCCGTCAACGCGACCGTCACGGATCGGCCGCGGGCCGCGAAGTTCTCCAACGGAAGTTGGCCCGACCCCCCGGAGGCGAACCATGTTGACGCCCGACGCCGTCCGCGCCCACCTCGACAACTTGACGAAGCCGCCCGGCAGTCTGGGCCGCCTCGAAGACCTAGCGGCGCGGCTCGCCCTGATTCAGCAGTCGCTCCGCCCCTTGACGCAGCCGCGAAAGCTCGTCCTCTTCGCGGCCGACCACGGCGTCGTTGCCGAGGGGGTTACGGCGTGGCCGTCGAGCGTGACGACGTTGATGGTCGCGAACATGCTCGCCGGCGGGGCCGCCAGTTGCGTCCTCGCCCGGCAGACGCGCACAACTATGAGTGTCGTCGATGTTGGGACGGCCGGGGAGCCGGGCGAACCCCGCCCCGACTACCGCGTCGAGAAGGTCGGCCGGGGGACGCGCAACCTGTACCGCGAGCCGGCGATGACGGTCGCCGAGTTCGAGCAGGCCGTCGCCATCGGGCGGGCGCAAGTCGCGGGGGACTTCGCCGTCGTGGCCGCCGGGGAGATGGGCATCGGCAACACGACGGCTGCCGCCTGCCTGACGGCGCTGTTGACCGGCGCGGACCCGGACGTTTGCGTCGGCCGCGGGGCCGGGGCCGACGACGACACCTTGGAGCGCAAGCGGCACGTCGTCCGGGTCGCCACGGAACGCGCGCGGGGAGTCTTCGCGGCGTCGCCGGTCGCCGGGGTCGCCGAGGTCTGCGGCTACGAGATTGCGGCGATGGCCGGGTTCTACCTGCGAGCCGCCGAGGACCGCCGAACGATCGTCCTCGACGGCTCGATCGCGACCGCGGCGGCGCTTATCGCCGAGAAACTGCGGCCTGGCACGGTCGATGCCATGATCGCCGCGCACCGCTCCGCCGAACCGGGGCACACGGTCGCGCTGAACGCCCTCGGCCTGACGCCGGTCCTCGACGGCTGGGGGATGCGGCTCGGCGAGGGGACCGGGGCGCTGCTCGTCATGTCGCTGCTCGACGCCGCCGCGGCGATCCTGTCGCAGATGGCGACCTTCGAGTCGGCCGGGATCGGTGGCCCGTGACGCCGCGCTTCGCCTGGCACGCCCTGCTCACCGCCGTGCAGTTCCTGACGCGCGTCCCCGTCGGCGGCGGCATGAGCAAACCGGGGGCCGACCCGCGCTTGCTCACCGCGTCGGTCGTCTGGTTCCCCCTCGTCGGCGGGCTGATCGGGCTAACGACCGGGTGCGTCGCCTGGGCCGCGCTGCAAGTCTGGCCGCCGCTCGTCGCGGTGCTGCTCGCGCTCACGGCCGAGGCGCTGCTGACCGGGGCGTTTCACGAGGACGCGGTCGCCGACTGCTGCGACGCCTTCGGCGGCGGCTACACCCGCGAGGACGTGCTGCGCATCATGAAGGACAGTCGCGTCGGCAGCTTCGGGGCGCTGGGGCTGGGCCTGTTCGTCGCGCTGCGGGCCGTTGGGCTGGCGCACCTGCCGGGGGAACTGCTCGTCGCCACGGCGACCGCGGCCGGGGCGCTCGGCCGCTTCGCCGTGCTGCCACTGATGGCGAGCCTGCCGCCGGTCGCGCACCGCGAGGGACTGTCGAAGGACGTGGGGGAGCGGATCACCGGCCGCGTCGTCGCCGCTGGCGCGCTGCTGGCCGTGCCGTCGCTGGTTGCCCTGGGAGTGTCGCACCCGGTCAACCTGCTCGCCGGGTGCGTGGCCAGTGTCGTCGTCGTGTCACTGTGGGCGCGCTACGTGATGCGGCGGATCGGCGGCGTGACGGGCGATTGCCTCGGGGCGGCCTGCTACTTCACGCAGGTGACGCTGACACTGGCCGCGGCTGCGAAATGGTGAGTCGATGCGCGAAATCGTGCTGATCCGGCACCCCGAAGTGAGCGAAGCGTACCGCGGCGTCTGCTACGGCCGCCTCGACGTGCCGCTCAGCGAACGCGGCAGCGCCCAAGTCGCTGACATCGTGGCGTCACTTGATGCATCCGCGGCCGTCGCCCACTCTGGCTTATGGCGGGCGCGAGTTCTGGCCGAGGCGATTGCCCGGCGGTTCGGCGTCGTTTGGCGAATGGACGCGCGGCTGGCGGAGCGCGACTTCGGGGCGTGGGAGGGCCGCAGTTGGGACGACATTTTCGCCGAGACGGCCGACGCGATGATGGGCATGGTCACCGACCCCGCGGCGTGGCACCCGCCCGGCGGCGAGACGACGTTCCAACTCCGCGACCGCGTTTTTGCGTGGTATCGCGAGCAGTCGTCGCCGGTCGTCGCGGTCACCCACGGCGGGCCGATCGCGGCGCTCCTCGGCACTCTCGGCGGCCACCCGGTCGCGGATTGGCTGCGGCTCGTCCCGCCGTGCGGCAGCGTCACGCTGGTGCCGCCGCCACGGGGCTACTAAACTGGGGCCGGTAGTCCCCCGCCGATGGAGCCTCGAATCGTGGACGAAACTGCCGCGCCGAAGTTCGACCCGCGCACCGCGTACCACGAGGCGGGGCACGCCGTCGTGGCGCTGGCCCTGGGGCGGCCGGTCCACAAAGTCAGCATACTGCCGAATACGGAACGTCTGGGGCAGTGCGAATTCCGTAAAGCCGTCCAGCGGCCGTCGGAAGACTGGGTCGAGACGGAAATCCTCATTTCGCTCGCCGGCATGGTCGCCGAGGCCTGCGTGACCGGCAGTTACGACACCGGCGGGGCCGACCGCGACTTGCGCTACGTCCGCAAGCTCACACTAATGCGGGCCAGCGAACGCGCCGTCGATCGGCTCGAGAAGCGGATGCTCGCCAAGACCGAGAATTTGCTAGGCGACGAGCAGTTGTGGCAAGCGGTCGAGTGGATCGCCAAAGAACTGCTGATTCACGGGCAGATCAGCGGCCGGGCGGCGCGGCACTTCTACGAGCGTGCGGTCGAAAGCGACTAAATCGCGCGAACCCCCCTGCCGAAGTTGCGTCTGATGTGTAGTATGCTGCTTTGGTCGAATCGCCTGGGGTGAACGTGCGGCTGTGCCCGCACACCAGGTCACACCGACCTGGTGCTCATTTGCGGCCGAGTCACATTCGGCCCGAAAGCGTTCGTTTCTATGAGTGACTCCGCCTCTGTGAATGCCCCCGTCGAAGTCGAAGTCCCCGCCGAAATCGCTTCTGCCGAGCTTGTCGTTCAACCTACTGCTGTCGCCGATGCCGAAGCCGAAGCTGCGGTTGCGGCCGAACCCGTTGTCAAGCCGCTTAGCAAGTCGGCGATGAAAGCGGCCGCTAAAGCCCTGGCGATTGCAAACGCTGCTGCGGCCGCCGCCGCGGCTCCCCAACCGACGCCGGCCGTCGTCGCCCCGACCCCTGTGGCGGCCCCCGTCGTCGTCGCGCCGGTCGTGGCGAAGAGCGGGTTCGCCGACCTCGGCATGTCGGAGAAGCTGCTCGACGCGATCACGCAACTCGGCTACACGACGCCGACGCCGATCCAGCGCGAGGCGATTCCGCTGATCCTGAGCGCCAAGGACCTCGTCGGCCTGGCCGCGACCGGCACCGGCAAGACCGCCGCGTTCGCCCTGCCGGTGATCGACAAGATCGCCGCCAAGGCCAAGCCGCGCAAGTCGCCGTCGGCGCTGATCCTCGTGCCGACCCGCGAGTTGGCGATCCAGGTCGCGCTGGCCGTGTCGAAGTACGGCAAGACGATGGGCGTCAGCGTAACGGCCGTGTACGGCGGTGCCGGCTTCGGCGACCAGGCGCGGGCGATCCGCAACGGCACCGACGTGGTCGTCGCCACGCCGGGCCGGGCGCTCGACCACATCCGCAAGGGCACGATGGCCCTCGACAGCGTCGCGCACGTCGTGCTCGACGAGGCCGACGAAATGCTCGACATGGGTTTCGCCGAGGACCTCGACGCCATCCTCTCGGCGACGCCCAAGGAGCGGCAGACGATGCTGTTCTCGGCGACGATGCCGCCGCGCATCGCCGCGATGGCCGAGAAGCACCAGAAGAAGCCGACCCGCGTCGAGATCGC
>JAYTUC010000245.1:0-17954 GCA_043744775.1 Fimbriiglobus sp.
CGTGACGGCGGCCAGCGCGGAGCGGAAGCCGCCGCCGCAGTACAGCACCACCGGCGTCGCCGCGTCGGGGACCTTCACCTCGATGTCGCGCTCGATCACGCCCTTGCCGACGTGCAGCGCCCCGGCGGCGTGGCCGGCGGCGTACTCGCTCTCCTCGCGCACGTCGATGAGCGTGAACGCCTCGCCGGCGGCGCGACGCTTCGCCACGTCCTCGACGGTACACTCCGTCACGCGGGCCTTGGCCTCGTGGGCGATCTTGAGGAAGCCGGGGCTGTGCTGCTTGGCCATCGCGATGTCTCCGTGAAAAGGGCGTCCGTCCGAGGGTCCGGGCCGTGCCGGCGTCCCTGTTGCTTTATCCGCTACCGCCGTTGTGGCCCCCGCATTCTCGGGGTGGCTTTCGCCCAAAGGCGGTTGCCGATTGCGCCAAAAGTGTCAAGACTTCAGCTCCCACCTCAAGAGAGTCTCCATGAAGACGACCCGGCTGGCGTTCGTGTTGGCCGCGCTGCTGACGCTGAGCGGCGCGGTTTCGGCGCAGTCGGTCGTCCCCACGCCGGGCTACACCCCCTCGGCCACGACGCCCCACCACCCGCGGCTGTACCGGCTACTGGAGGTCGTCACCGAGCCGTCGCTGCTGGTGCGGCCGTCGCCGTACCCCGGCTACGTGCCGAGCGACCACCCGTTCCTCGACGCCGCGCCGAACGTCGCCAACCTGATCTTCCTGGGGCTGTCCGGCGTCAACTCGACGCCGCTCGCCGTGGCGAGCTTCCTGGTACCGGTCGCGTTGCGGGCGGTGCGACTTGCGGCCTACGGGGTGCCGTACCCGATGACGCGCCGCGAGGCGTACCTGTGGGTCGTGCTGCCGGAGTTGGTCCACCTGAACCGCAACTACCAGGCGACCGGCTTCTACCTCGAGCGCCCGCTGTACGTGCGCCTCGGCCGCAGCGGCCCGCTGCTCCCGCGGCTGCACACGCGGGGGCGGTAGGGTTTCTCCCGGCGACGCGCTTCGCGGCACGGCTAGGCGAGCCGCTTGCGTAAGCGGGCGGGTTCCGGGCCTGTCACTTTCGGCACACTCCCCGTTCACACGGTCGGATGGCCGGGGAGGTGTTGACCCAGGTCGGCTTAGAACCCGCCCGCTTACGCAAGCGGCTCGCCTGGCCGTGCCGCGAAGCGCGTCGCCCGCAACGCCGCTACTTCAAGTAGCGGTTGACGATGTTCTCGAGCAACTCCTGCCGGCCCGAGGCATTCGGCGTGATGTCGCCCTTGGCGAGCATGTACTTTTCGAGCGCCGCGAAGTCGGCCGTGCCGGCCTCGATCTCGGCCCCGACGCCGCTGCCCCACGAGGCGTAGCGCTTCGCGAGCATCTCGTCGAGGACGCCGTCGGCCCGCATCGCCGCGGCGATTTTCAGGCCGTGGGCAAAAGCGTCCATGCCGCCGATGTGGGCGTAGAACAGGTCGATCGGCTCGAAGCTCTCGCGGCGCAGCTTGGCGTCGAAATTCAGCCCGCCGGAGCCGAGGCCGCCCTGCTTGAGCACCGCGAGCATCACCTGCGCGGTCTGGTACAGGTTCGTGGGGAACTGGTCGGTGTCCCAGCCGATGAGTTCGTCGCCGCGGTTGGCGTCGATGCTGCCGAGCATCCCGTAGCTCGACGCGTAGGTCAGCTCGTGGGCCATCGTGTGCCCGGCGAGCGTGGCGTGGTTGGTCTCGACGTTGAACTTGAAGTCCTTGTCGAGGCCGTAGGTTTTGAGGAAGGCCATGCAGGCGGCGCAGTCGCTGTCGTACTGGTGCGTCGTCGGCTCCTTCGGCTTCGGCTCGATGAGGAACTGCCCCGTGAAGCCGATCGACTTCTTGTAGTCCACGGCCAAGTGCAGGAACTTGGCGAGGTGGTCGAACTCGCGGCGCAGGTCGGTGTTGTTGAGCGTGTGGTAACCTTCGCGGCCGCCCCAGAAGACGTAGTTGACGCCGCCCAACTCCGCCGTGCACTCGATGGCTTTTTTGACCTGCGCCGCGGCGAACGCGAACACGTCGGCGTTGCAGCTCGTCGAGGCCCCGTGGACGAAGCGCGGGTGGCTGAACAGGTTCGCGGTCCCCCACAGCAGTTTGATGCCCGTCTCGGCCTGCTTCTCCTTCAACTTGGCGACGACGGTGTCGAGGCGCTTGTTCGTCTCGGCGAGGTTGGCCCCCTCGTCGGAGATGTCGCGGTCGTGCCAGCAGTAGTACGGCACGCCCAACTTGCTCATGAACTCGAACGCCACGTCCACGCGCTTGAGGTCCATCGCCAGGGAGTGCGAGCCGTCTTCCCACGGCCGCACGGCACACCCCGGTCCGAAGGGGTCGGCCCCCGTGCCGCGGAAGGTGTGCCAGTACGCCACGGCGAAGCGCAGGTGCTCCGCCATCGTCTGGCCCTCGACGACTTGCGTCGCGTCGTAGTGGCGGAAGGCGAGCGGGTCGGTCGAGTCTGGGCCGCCGAAGGGGATCGCCGGCACGTCGGGGAAGAAGGCCATGTCGGGAGGCTCGCGGGGGGGGAGTGGGGTGGGGATACAGTATGCGGCGAGCCGGAAGCGTGAGCGCCCGGAGTTCGTGCGCTGGTGCCGGAAGCGTCAACGCCCGGAGTTCCTGTCACTCGTCCGTCGAGGAACTCCGGGCGCTGACGCTTCCGGCTCGCCAAGAGTCACTCCGCCACGCAGACGTTGCGTAAGACGCCGATCTGCGCGATCTCGACCTCGCACACGTCGCCGGCCTTGAGCAGCACCGGCGGCGTGCGCGAGATGCCGACGCCCGGCGGGGTGCCGGTGAAGATCAGGTCGCCCGGCTCGAGGGTAATCACCTGCGAGATGAACGCGAGCATCTCGGGGACTTTGAAGATGAACTCGCGGGTGTTCGAGTTCTGCATCGTCACGCCGTTGAGCCGCAGTTGCACTTGGAGGTTGTGCGGGTCGGTCAGCTCGTCGGTGGTGACGATGACGGGGCCGACGGGGGCGAAGGTGTCGAAGGTCTTGCCGACCATCCACTGCTTCTCGGCCCCGCGGAACTGCCAGTCGCGCCCGGACACGTCGTGGCCGCAGGTGTACCCGGCGACGTAGTCGAACGCCGAGGCGTCGTTGGGGATGTGCTTGCCCTTCTTGCCGATCACGACGACCAGTTCGGCCTCGTAATCGACTTGCTTCGAGACGCGCGGAATCTTGATCGCGTCGCCCTGGCCGATGAGCGTGTTAATGAACTTGCTGAACAGCACCGGCTCGGTGGGGATGGCCTTGCCGCCCTCGATGGCGTGGTCGCGGTAGTTGAGGCCCACACAGATGAGCTTGCCGGGGTCGGGCACCGGCGGCAGGATTTTGACGGCGTTGGCGGCGTAAGTGACGGCGTGGGGCGAACCCGCGCACTCAGCGGCCGCTCTCTGAATCAGCGGCGAGGCCCCGAGCAGGTGCTTGAGCGAGGTCGGCAGTCCGGGGTCGGTAGCGTGGAGGTCGACGAAGTGCCCGCCGCCTTCGCCGGGGACGTGGAGGGCGGCGCGGGGTCCGTGGGGGGTGAGGATCGTGGCCAATCGCATTGGGGGGACTCTGTGGGGTCGCGGTCGTGGGGTGGTATTGAATGACTCCCCTTGCGGTCGGTCCAGTTCGCGCCTATAAATCTCGAAATGCGGGCCGCCCCGCAGCCATTCCCTGGTAGCTCAGCGGTAGAGCAGCCGACTGTTAATCGGCTGGTCGTTGGTTCGAATCCAACCCGGGGAGCCTTCCTGGACGCCGGCCGTCGGGGCCTCCCCCCGCGGCCGGTTTCGTTTCTACGGTCTCGGCCGCAACTGCCAGCAGGGCAAAGGGTTGCCGGAACTCGACCTCCAGCTTCCCGTTCGCCCACGTGCAGTTCGAGAGCACGAAATCGAGGAGCCGGCGCTGCTCCTTGGGGGCCTGGGCCGAGAACAGCTCGGCCGCCCGCTGCGACAACTCCAGCAACTGGACGCCCTCCTCGAAGTAGGTCTGGCTCGCGGCCCGGTGCCGGCCGACCTGCCGCAGCAACGCCTCCTGCTCCGCCCGCCACTCCTGCGACTTGCGCGCGAAGAACTCCCCGGTCACGACCCCGTCGAGCTTGTCCCCGTACATCGCCTCGACCCGGCCCTGCAGCTTCGTCGCCTCGGCCTGCAGCCGCGCGACCGCCTCCGCGTGGAACCGGCTCACGTCCCGGTGGCTCTGCCGCAGGGCCTCGGCCACCAGCCCGACGACCTCGTCGTCCAGCACGAGCCGCCGCAGGACGCCGGCGAACCGCTCGGACAGGACCCCCTCGCGCGTGAACGGCTCCGGGCACTTGCCCCGGTACCCGGTGCAGTGGTAGTACACGTACTTCCCCTTCTTGACCTCGCCGACCAGCGCGCAGCCGCAGTGGCCGCAGCTCACCAGCCGCGAGAAGGCGAAGTCGTGCCGCACGAACCGCGGCTTCTTCCTGGCCCGCTCGGCGAGCAGGCCCTGCACCTTCAGCCACAGCTCCTCCGAGACGAGCGGCTCGTAGCTCCCCTGATGGAGCTCCCCCCGCCAGACGAACCGGCCCGTGTACATGCGGTTGCGGAGCATCTGGTGGACGCCGGCGCGGGGCACGGGCGCCCCGCGGGCCGAGCGGAGGCCGGCCTCCCGGGCCGCCGCGCTCAGCGCGTCGAGGGAGTACGCCCCCGCCGCGTACCACTCGAAGAGCTTGGCCACCACCGGGCCGCGGGCCGGGTCGGGGACGACGGCCCGCCTGCGGTCGGGGCCCTCGACGTTCAGGTAGCCCAGCGGGGCCCGCGCCGGGTACCCCCCCTGCGCGGCCTTCTCCGCCATGCCCTTGCGCGTCTCCTCGGACAGGTTGTCGATGAAGTTCTTCGCCATGAGCAGCTTGATCCCGTGGACGAACTTCTCCCCGGACCTCGACTCGTCCGAGAGCACGACCCCCTCCTTGACGAAGTGGACCGCGACGCCGAGCTCGTCCATCGTCACGTAGTCCTTGAGGTTGCGGTAGAGCCGGTCGGTCTTCTCGACCAGGACGACGCGGCAGCCGCGGTCCTTGGCCAGGTAAGCCACCATCGCGTCGAACTGCTCCCGGCCGGCCCGCTTGGCCGTCTCGGCCTCCGCGAACTCGCGGGCGATGGCGATCCCGCGGTCGGCGGCGTACTCGCGGACCAGCTTCTGCTGGGCGGGGATGGAGTAGCCCTCCTTCTCCTGGCGGTCCGACGACACGCGGTAGTACGCGACGGCGGTGGGCGCGTGACTCGGGGGGCGGGGTTTCATGGCGGCTCCCGGTTCGATAGCTGGCGCGGCGGCGGCGAGGCCGCCTCGAACCGCAATCGTATTGCCGCGACCCGCAGGCGGCTCGACCCGAGTCAGTCCGTCGCCGCGACCGCTCGGCCGACGCCGGCCCCCGGCGCGTGCCGCTCCGGCACCAGCGTCAGGAAGCGCACGCGGCTGTCGAAGGCGGGCAACGCCCGGCTCCGCAAGGCGCTGTACCTGCCGGCGCTGACGGCAGTCCGGTTCAACCCCCTCGTGGCGGCTTTCTACGAGCGGCTGGTGGCCGCGGGCAAGCCGAAAATGGCGGCCCTCGGCGCGTGCATGCGGAAGCTGCTGATGATCGCCTACGGCGTGCTCAAGAGCCGCACCGCGTTCGACCCGACGAGGGCGTCAAAAATCACCCCTTGACAACACACCATCTGGTTCGGTGTCTTGGCTCTCGGGTGGGCACAGCCACTCGGGCTGCATCTCGCCCTCGGCCAGCATCCGGGCAACCACCCGCTCCATCGTCGGCCGGTCCAGCCGCTCGACGAACAGGTCTGGCGGCAGCAGATACTCGGCTGGCTCGCCGGCGCCCTCTTGGTACGGCCACGAGAAGCGGGCACGCCGCATGAACCCGAACGTCCAGACGTTGAGGGCGTACCGCCGCCCGTCCGGCAGCCACACCTGCACGTTGGCGAAGTCGTCAGCCGGGTCGTCGCCGGGTTGCGGCTGAGTGTGTTCCCACTCCAGCCACAGGTTGAACGCCGGAACCGCCGCCACCCGCAAGCCCTCGGCCGCCGAAAGAATCCATGCAACCCCCGGCCGGGCCCGGCCCTGACGCCCCGTGAACTTGTGACGGGTGGGGCTATCCTGAAGGCGTCGACGCGGGTCCGTGGCCGATGAGGCAATGGTGCTCCGTGCCCGTCATGCAACCTGGTCCGCGAGGCGGCGACCCTGTCATTGGCGACGCGCATGGCCTTCGGGCGGTGCGTTGATCCCGTTGGGGAAACTGCAGTTCCACGTCCCCCTCGCGTCCCGCGTCGGCGTTCTTCTCCCCCGCCAAGGTAGCCGTCGCCATGAGCCCACGCAAACGCATTCCGACGACCGCGCCGCCCGGGCCCCGGTCCCCCCGCGCGGCCCCGGCGGCGATGCCGGTCCTCCAGCCCGACGCGGCCGGCATCGACGTCCACTTCGACATGCACATGGTCTGCGTGCCTCCCGACCGCGTGGCGGCCGAATCGACCGCGGGTGACATGCCGGCCCATGTCCGTCGCTTCGGGGCCAACTCGTGCGACCTCGCCGCAATCGCCGAGTGGCTGCGGCGGTGCGGCGTCACCACCGTCGCGATGGAGTCGACCGGCGTCTACTGGATCCCGCTCTTCGAGTTCCTGGAGGCCCGCGGCTTCGAAGTGTGGCTGGTCGAACCGGGGCAACTGTCGCGGTGCGGGGCGCGGCCCAAGACCGACGTGCTCGACGCCCAGTGGACCCAGCGGCTGCACAGCTACGGCCTGTTGCGGCCCTCGTTCCGGCCGCCGGAGTCGATCCTGGCGCTGCGCGGCCACCACCGCCAACGGCAGATGCAGATCCGCTACGCGGCCAGCCACGTGAACCACCTGCAGAAGGCGCTGGAGCAGATGAACGTCAAGCTGACCGAAGTGGTCTCGGACGTGATGGGGTCGACCGGCCGGCGGATCCTCGACGCGATTCTGGCGGGCGAGAGGGACCCGCACGCGCTGGCGGCGCTGCGGGACGTGAGGTGCAAGAACGACGCGGGTACCATCGCAAAGGCCCTGGAGGGGACGTGGCGGCCCGAGCACCTGTTCGAGATGAAGCAGGCCTACGAACTGTACCAATTTCACCACAAGCAGATCGAGGAGTGCGACGCGCGGATCGCGGCCGAGTCGGCCCGACTCCCCGACCGCTCCGCCGACAGGCCGCTGTCACCGAAGCCGCGGCGGTGCGGCCGCAAGGCCAACAACCTGCACTTCGATGCGTGCGGCCCGCTGTTCCGCGCCTTGGGCGTCGACCTGACGGAGATCGAGGGGATCGACGTCGGCACGGCCCTGGTGATCCTGTCCGAGATCGGCGTCGACGTGAGTCGGTTCCCGAGCGAAAAGCACTTCGCGGCGTGGCTCGGCTTGTGCCCGCGACAGTACGAGAGCAACGGGAGGAGGAAGAAGCGGGGGCCCCGCAAGGGGAAGAACCGGGTGGGGATCGCGTTGCGGATGGCGGCCCAGGTGTTGGGTCGGACGCAGTCGCCGCTGGGGATGTTCTACCGGCGGATCAAGGGCCGGATCGGCGGCGTGGGCGCGGTGACGGCGACGGCCCACAAGTTGTCCCGGCTCGTGTATCGGATGCTGAAGTACGGCAGCGAGTATGTGAAGCAATCGATGCAGGAATACGAGTCGAAGTTGAAGGAAAAGCTCGAACGTCAGTTGAAGGCGAAGGCGGCGAAGCTGGGGTTCGAGCTGGTGCCCCGGTGTGCGGCCACCAGTTCCTGACCGCGTCCCAACCTAGTGTCGAGAAGGCCCGAATCACATATTCGGGGGAGGGGGGAGTCTGGACCAAAAGGCGAAACACGGGTAACGGAGTGCCGGACTTCGACCGAAGTGAGGCAGGAGTTCATGGGGATGCCGCGGGGTATCCTCGAAGGATACCCTTCCCCCTACTCAGGAGCATGCGATGATCGCGACCATTCTGGCCATCGACCGCGGCAAGTTCAACAGCGTCTTCTGCTGGTTCGACCATGCGTTTCCCAGTTCGAGTCGGGCTGCCTAGGGGTCACCGGTAATCCCGTCGCCAGCCGAGCCGAACTAACTCCGGCCCCTTTAACAACACGCCACCTGGTTCGGCGTGCTATCAGGACCGACGCAGAGCCTCGGCCGCGAACACCTGCCGCATGACGACTTCGATCAGTTGCGCGAACGCCCACAGCCGTGCCGGGCTGGCGGTGCCGCCGTCGTCCCGGACTACCTTAGTGCCGCCGGCGTGCCGTACGGTGACGGCTGTCGATGAGGTGTCCTCGAAGTCGGTCGGGTAAACGTCGTCCAGTTCCAGCACGCGCAGCTCGACGCACACCTCGGCCAGACGGCCGAACAGGTAGCCGGGGAGGCGGCCGGACCTCTCCCCGAGCGGTTCGATGTAGCAGTGGCCCTCATAGCGGTAGCCGCCGTGACGGGAGGCAGTGAACCGGAATGACGGGCAGGTGCCGAAGCACGCCCCTCGGTCCAGCCTGACCTCGATGATGTCGGCGGCGTCCACCCCGAAGTCCTCCCGTCGCTGAACGACAAACCTCGGCGGCCCCGGGGCCGCAAGTGACAGTGTAGTCTCCAAGAAACAGGCCGGCTCAGGCGTCCGCCCCGGCGACTGGTCCAGCCCGTCCCGCTCAGTCGAACCGCTCGCCTGCCAAGTATAGCCGCTCGACCTCCTGCCACGCCCGCACGGCTCGCTGCCGGGGGGCCTTGAAGTGCCGGCCCATGCGGGCCATCAGCCGCTTGCACTCCGGGCAAGGGAACGGCCGCTCGGGCACGTTGCTGTCCCAGTTGGACGACCCGGCCTGCTTGAACGCCTTCCGGCACCTGAAGCAGGCGAAGTGGACGCGGCTAGTCGCCGTCGGCACGCCCGATCCCGGTCGCATCCCCGCCATCGGCTCGCCCTCCGCCGCCGAACGACCCAGCTCCCCCCCCTGGGCCGCCGAGTGACAGCGTATCCCGGAAAGATTACATGCGAGCCCGGTCTGCTGCAGCGCCGGGTTCGGCGCGCCTTTGCCCGCGGCGACGCCACCACAGCGCCACCCAGTCCCAAAGCCTCGGCTCCGCGACGGACAGGTGTAGCTGGCGCATCGTGAGCCGGCCTGGCTCCGGAAACGGCGAGAGGGCCGGCCACGCATCGCCGGCCACCTCCCCGAACTCGCGGCTACGATACACCAACCCCTCGTCCGCGGCGACCGCCCAGAACTCCGCGGTCTGCAACCGCCGCCGCAACTCGGGGTCGCCGGCGACGGCCTCCATGCGGTAGCTGTACCAGAACATGTCCTCCCACCGCGGGTCAGTCAGGACCACGACGACCTCGCCCTGCCTCTCGATGTGCCAGCCGGCGTCGCGGCCGTAGTCCGTCTCCCAGATGCGCAGCCGCTGACCGTAACTTCGCACCAGCAAGCCCTCCGCCGCCGAACGTCTCCGCCCACCCGCCCCGAGTCAACCGGCCCGCACCGCCGAGTCTAGGGCTATCGCGGGCGCGGCCGCTCTGCGTGCGCGGAGGTTGCTGGTGATCGCCAACGCGGTCATCCGGGACGGCCGGGCGTGGGACCCGAAAATGGCTCCGGCCGCTTGACTTCGAACACAGTCCCTGGTTCGGCGTCCGGCCCCTCGCCCGCGAAGCTGCCCGTCTCGACCTGGGCGTTCGGGTCGCCCTCGTACAGCAAGGCAGCGTTGCCGAAAGCGTACTCGTGGAACGAGAACATCTCCGACGGCGCGTACACCTCGCCGAGTTCGCCGACCGGCGTGTCGATGTTGAGGAACCTCCGGGTGAAGCAAAGCAGCGGGTACGCCGGCTCGGCCCCGGCGGACGGCTTGAGCCACCCCTGGTCGTGCAGGTTGCCCATCTCGAACAGGAACGACTCGCACACCTTCTGGCGCACAGCCGCGTCGGCGACCCCATGCTCTTGGAGCGCGGCGTCGAGCGTCGCCACCTGGACGCACTGGTACGACGACCCCATCTCCTCGTAGGCATCGTCACGCACCAACCGAGTCGCATCCGCCATCGGTGTCTTCTCCTGCCGCCGAACGACCCAGCTCAGCGGCGGCGGGGACCGAGCGAGGTATGAACTCCAGATAGCCTACCTGCCCCCGCCGCCTGCGTCAGCGCTTGGGGCGGCGTCCCTTTGTGCCGGAACCCACCGCCCGCCCGTGCGAACGAACGGCTCGTCCCACTCGGTGTTGACGACCGTGCCGAAGTAGCACAGCACGACCGCGTCGGGGCCGACCAGAGTGATGTACGCCAGGCGGCCCTCGTAGTCGCGGGGATGGTGGCCCTCCCTCGCGCACGCCTCTGCGCACGACCGCTGAACCTCGTTGTCCATTGCGGTGAGGTGGGCTAGCACGTCGCCGGCCACCACCAGCCACGCGGGGCCTACCGCCCCGCCGGGTGCCGGGAAGTACAACTCGACATCCTGGTCCGCGGACAGCCGCAACTCCGCCGTGGCCTCATCACCGCGAACCGAGACGTTCTCGGGCCGCAGCGACGGCAGCGCGGCCGAGCCGTCGATCCGGTCGAGTTCGACCCGCAGCACGACGCGCCCTCCGCCGCCTAAAGACCCAGCTCAGCAACGGCGGGGGCTGCTGAACCTACGAACCTGGGAAAGCCTACCTGCCCCCGCCGTCGGTTGCAGCGCCTGGGGCGGCGTTTTGGGCGGGCCGCCGGTATGCAACCTCCTGCCCGCGGTGCCCGAAGTCGGCGAGGATGTGGTGGCGACTCAGCCCGCCCTGTCGCATACTCGCGAACTGCCCGGCGGCGGCCGAACACCCCTCGCACATAACCTCGAACTCGGTCCGGCCGTCCCGATCGTAGGCCAGGAGACAGCAGGACGCGGCCGGGCGATAGCACCACGGGCACGCGGCGAGTTTTAGGCCGGGGACCAGAAATACGCCGTCCGGCCGGCTCAGCGTTCGCGCCGATGGTTCTGAGCCGTCCGCCATCAGAGTACCTCTGCCGCCGAACTCTTAATTAGATCACGCCCGCGATATCTATCCCGGTCGATGTCGCCGCCGCCGGGGTCGGCGTGAGTCTACCCGCCCGGGCCGGCCACCTGCAACGACCAATCCGGGGGGACCCGTCGCGACCTGTCCCACTAACGTGCCCCGCGGGAGTCATCGTCTGTGGCCGGGGGCCGTCACGAAGCCCCATCGACCTGCGTTACTTCGTCGCCCCCACGCCCGCCTCGCGCACCGCTTGCCCTTGCGGGGGCAGCGTGGCGGACGGCGCAAGAGCGGCACGCCGTTCGACCCGATTGGGCGTCAAGAATCGCCCCTTGACCACACGCTACCTGGTTCGGCCTCCGCCTCCGCCCAGCTGTTAGGCCAGTCTCTTGCGGAGGTGGATGCCGCCCCACTCGTCTAGGGTGAACCGTCGGCGGAGCAACTCCTCCGCGACCGCGTCGAGCCACGTTGCATAGGACGGCGCGACCACCTTCGGCGACGGCGTCCCGTAGTTCTGCCACGGGAACACCTGACCCCGTGCCCCGGCCGGACCAGGGTCGAGGTCGATCGCCATCAGGTTGCCGCCCGCGTCCACGGCGAGCGGAACCCACCGCGGCCGCCAGCGGAGGTCGCCCTTGATCCGCTTGCCGTCGACGAGACGGGGGCCGGGGTCGCCCCACGGGTTGTCCATTGCGATCCGCCACCACATGGCCATCTCGGGGACCGACAACAGGGAGTTGTAGTCGACCAGATCGACCCCCGGCCGCATCCCATCGTGAATGCGGAGGGATGAGACGCACGCCTGGGGGAGCCTCGTGCCGATCAGCTCCTCCAGTTCGTGGATGTCAGCCATCCGCGCCGGCGGCCGGAGCGCCTTGTACGCCGACTGCGCGTTCTCCCTCAACACCCCCTCGATCACTTTCCAAGCGGTCGCCACCCGACGCATCCCGCTGCCCTCCGCCGCCGAACGACCCGACTCAGCCCCATAGCACACCACTCACTTCGCCGCCCCCACGCCCGCCTCGCGCACCGCCAGCAGCTTGCCCTTGTGGGGGCCGTCGGTGGGGCGGACGCTCAGCCAGCCCTTGGCGGGGGTGCCTTCGACGACGCACGTCGTCGGCTCCGCGAACAAGCACACGTCGTCGTCGGCGATCAGGCGAGCGGCCGCGTAAATCCCCTTGGCCCCGGCACCTGGCTGGTCGTTGGCCTCGTAGTCCTCGACGTGGGAGACCCTCCTCCCGCCGGCGACAGGGGCCTTGGCACTACCGATGATCGTGCGGGCAGGTTCGGGGACTGGCTTCGGGGGTGCGACGGTAGGCTTGGCGGCGGGAGGGCTCGCATCGACTGAAGCGTTACGTGTAAAAGGCTCGTCGTCATCAATCTTCAGGGGGCCATACGACACCGGAGGCTGAATCGCGGCCGGGATCAGGAAGCGGAACGACGCCTTCACGCCGCCGACTTCGACTGGCAGCCTGAGCAAGTAGTCTTGTGTGCTGCGGGCCTTGAACAGCAGCGTGGCCTTACCCGCCGTCGGCTTGATCGGTGCCAGAAGATAGCAGTCAGTGACCTGCAGGAAGGTGCCACCCGACCCCTTGGCCGTGAGCGTCGGCTCGGCGGAGCCGTCGTATAGTTTAAGGGCCGCGTCCGGCGGCGTGTTGCAGAAGTGGACCGTCAGCACTAGCCCCCCTGACCGAACCAGATGGCACCGGACGACCGACACGATGTCCGCCTCCATCTCGCCGACCCGGCTCGTCTGCTCGCGGGCGATGGCGTAGCGAGTCGGGGCCGGCGGGTCGGTTGGCGTCTCTGCGGCGGCCGGGACCGCGTCCGGCGTGGTCCCGCTGGGCGTGGTGGGTGCCGTCGTCGCGGTGGCGACCGTCGCGCCCGAGGCAGGCTGTTTGACGGGCGTCGTGCCTAGCATCCCACAGAGCACGAACATCGCGGACGGGACGCCGACGGCAATCGCAGCGCACCCGCCGCACCCAGCGAGTACGCCCGGCCCCCTGGCCGGTGGCTGGTTGGCATCGGCCTCCCGCCTTCGGGCCGCGCGGCGTCGCGCGTCGTGGACGGCTTCCTCCCTCGCGTAAGCAATGTCGTAAGCCTCTTCGGCGGCCGTGCGTCTGGCAGGGTCTGGCATCGTCGGCACTGCCTGAGAGTGGGGAAGCGAATCCGGGAGCGAATACCTTGTCCCGCGCGCCTGTCAGTGTAAACGCGACTCGGGCGGGCATGGCGTTACTCCGTGAGGGCAGTCGTTTCTATCTCCCCGCGACCGCCTGGCAATGCCGCAACCCAGTCGCCGCCGCATGCCACGGCCGAAAGGTCGGGATGAGCTGCGACGGGGATTGCGCGCGGGGCGGGTGTGCCTGATGTGCGTTCGCGCCGTGCTACGGCGTCTGGATGCCTTGTGGAAGTCGCTTGAAGGCCCCTTGCCCGACCGCCATCCTGTCCCCTCGGCCTTCTCCTCCGAGGTGTCTTCGATGGGCGACCGGGTTTGGCAGGTGCCGCGCGAGGACTTCGCGCGGGCGTGGAACGGGGCCGCGACGCTCGATGAGGCGGCTCGGGAAGTGTCGTGAATCCCCGCCGCGGAGGTGACCGGCGGCACTCGGCCGAAGCTTCCCTGTGACGCGGCCCTGGCG
Organism: Fimbriiglobus sp.; assembly: GCA_043744775.1. Taxonomy (GTDB): domain Bacteria; phylum Planctomycetota; class Planctomycetia; order Gemmatales; family Gemmataceae; genus Fimbriiglobus. The sequence goes on from JAYTUC010000245.1 coordinate 13,561, forward strand.
GCCGGGCGTCACTCCTTCTCGATCGACTCCAGGGCGCGTCGCGCCTCGTAGCGGACGCCGGAGGCGGGCCCGGTGGCCAGCTTCAGCAGGGCGGCGACGGCGGGGCGGCCGGCCTTGCCGAGGCCGCCGAGGGTCACCACCGCCGACAGCTGCGACACGGGGTCGTCGAGCAGCGGCAGGAGCGGCCCGACCGCCGCCGGGCCGAGCGTCCGCAGCGCCGCGGCCGCCGGCCCTCTGTCGGTCGGAAGATGCCGGGCGTACGCGTACTGCTCAAGTGTCAGCTTGCCGTCGTGGAAACTCTGGAGGAGTGCGGCGTCGGCGGCGTCGCCGCGGCGGAGGGCGGCCACCAGCAGCTTCGCCGCGGCGTCCGGGTCGGCCGCGAAGGCCGGGACGAGGGACAACGCCCGGTGCCGGACCTCCGGGCGGTCCGAACTCACTACGGCGAGCACTTGCGGGCCGAGGTCGGCTTTGAGATCGACGCCGATGACGCCGATCGCGCTGAGCGCCGCCGTCTGCTCCTCGGGCCAGCCCCCCGCGAGGGCCGCGCGGAGGACCGGCAAAACCGTGTCCGTCTTGCGCTCGATCCGCCAGAGCGCGGTGCAGGCGTAAAGGCGGAGGCTGACATCGCCGACCGGCTCCGGACCGGGACCCAACTTGACGCGGAACTCCTCCACGATGCGCATTCCGTCCAGTTCGGGAAACGCCGGGTCGTCTCGCCGCACGAGCGGGGGCGGAGGCGGGGCGTTGTCGGGTCGCAGGCAGAGCTTGAGTGCGGGGACCGCGCCGACGGCCGCCGGCCCCATCCAACCGAGTGTGATCGCCGCGCCGCTCCTGTTGGGCGACTTCGGGTCGAGGAGCGTCGCGACCAACGCCGGGACTCGGGGGGTCTCGTCGCGCCCGTAGCCGGGGAGACGGCTCGCGAGCAGCAGTCGGACATCGCCGTGCGACTTGGGGAGGCACTCGTTGATGAGGCCGTGGACGCTCGGGCGGCCGGCGAGCGCCTCCGCGAGCGTCAGCGTCTTGCGGACCCCCACCAAGTCGCGGCCGGCGACGGCCGCCCTGAGGGCGTTCAGCGACGCCTCCTCTAACGCGGCCGGGAGCGTCAAGGAGAAGACGATGGCGGGCCAGATACCCATGACTTGCGCTCGGGTTGGGGAGGACGGCGGCCGGAGTTTAGCTGACCCATCAGTCTATCAGCAGTGTCGTAGGACGACAGAGGCCACCAGGCCGGGCACGGGCAAACTCCTTGGGTCAGGCTAGGGCCGCGTGAAGAGGTCCCCGACTTGGTCGGCCGGCAGGAACTCGACCGACTCGACCGTCTTCTCGCGGAGCATCACGTCGCCGCCCAAGCTGAGCTTCCGCGAGGTCGCCATTTTGAGTCCCGAGAACGTCTTGTACGCCGACAGGACCTCGGTCGCCTCGCGCCGCTCGCCGTCCTCGCACATCCGCCTCATGGTCCACCGGCGCAGCAGGTGCGTCTTGGCGCTGAAGGCCAGCTCGATGTCGGGGCGGCCCTCGGACTTCACCCGCACCCGGTCGCACGCCTCCCCCTCGACTTCCTCCGCGGCTAGGAGTTCGAGCCGGTACAGCTTGCGGTCGCTCAAAGCAGCCAACCGGCCGACATTCCCCAGGTGTACGGCCTCGCCCGCCGTCGTGACGGGGGCCGGGGTGAGGTTCGGGACCAAGACTCCGTTGAGACTCGACCAGTAACGGTCCCCGTCATTGACGGTGACTTGGTGCATCGACCAGCCGTCCTCACTCCACACCGTCTCACTGCGGTTCCGGTCTGCCCCTTGGCTGGTGTTGGTGTAACGGGACAGCCTCGACTCTCCCCCCCGAGGGGTCGCCTTCTGCGCCCCACTGACCTTGAAGACGGCGTCGTCCTTGGCGTCGGGCTTACCCCGCGCCACGATCGCCCGCTCGACGACTTTGTCGGCGTCCGGTCGAGGATCGGCTAAACACACGAGAAGGCCGAGCGTAACAAGCGGCATCATGTCGAACATGGGCAAACTCCTTGGGGGCGGTCTACGTCCGGGTGAAGAGGTCGCAGGCCCGGCCGGCAGGAACTCTACCGACTCGATCGCCTCTTCGCTACGCCCTCATCTCACCGCCGCCCCCACGCCCGCCTCACGCACCGCCAGCAGCTTGCCCTTGCTCGGACTTGCCGTGCGGTAGCGTTTCGGTCATGATGTCTGCACACCCGTCAGTTGGTTAGAGGACGCCGCCGGGCGGGGTGGCGTAACTCGCGGGGAAGCCTCGGCTGACGCCGGGGCTTCTTTGTTGCCTGACCCCCACGCAACGCGGCTCGGCTCGGTGGGAGTTGGGCGACCTGGGCCAGGGGATGAGCCGGACCCAAGCCGCCTGCGCCACGCCGGGGGTCACGGCCTCGGCGTGGCGGCGGGAGTCTACCGCGGCGGCCGGGCGCGTCAACCCCACCGGCGTGGCAACGACGCCGCCCGGCGAGTCTCCCCGCCGGGCGGCGCTTGTAGGGAATGCCTAAACCCTACGGCCCGACCTGACCACGCCCCGCCCCGTTGCCTCCACGTTGGGCGGCAGCACCTTGCAATCGCGACGGCACCGTTCTGTGATTGCCGAAGCCGCTGACGATCGCCACCGGCGCTCAGAGGCCGGATGCCGTTCGACCCTGCGAGGGGGTCGTGAAGGGCCGCTCGACGACACGCCATCTTGTATCTTCTCTTCGACCGCACCCGCGGTCATTTACCGGGGGCGGCAGGCCGACCACCATCGGACCCTCCGAGGCCGCGAACCAGCTGGGCCGCCGCCCCCGACCCGTCCCGGCCACAGCCCGAACAGTCACCCGCCCCCGAGGCCGGATTCGCAAGACTGGGCACCGCCGGGACCCTTCTGGAGGGCTGCCGCCGTGGCCGACGCCGTCACCGCCGGGATCGACGTCTCCAAGGGCCACCTCGACGTGGCCGCCCGCCCCGGCGGCGCGTTCCGCGTCCCCGACGACCCGGACGGGGTCGCCGACCTGGCCGCCCGCCTCCAGGCCGCCCGCCCCTCGCCGGTCGTCCTGGAGGCGACCGGCGGGTACGAGGCCGCCGCCCTCGCGGCGCTGCCGGCCGCCGGCGTCCCGGCCGCCGTGGTCAACCCGCGGCGGGTCCGCCAGTTCGCCTCGGGGGTCGGCCAGCACGCCAAGACCGACCCGTTCGACGCCGCGGTCCTCGCCCACTTCGCGGCCGTGGCCTGCCCGCCCCCGGCCGCCCCGCCCGACGCCGAGCGGGCCGAGCTGGCCGCCCTGCTGGACCGCCGCCGGCAGCTCCTGGGCATGCGGGTGGCCGAGGGGAACCGCCTCCGGCCCGGCCTGCCGGCCGCCGTCCGCGGGGGGGTCGAGGCCCACGTCGCCTGGCTGGACGGGCAGGTCGAGGCGATCGACAAGGGGGTCGCCGCGGCCGTCCGCCGGTCCCCGGCCTGGCGGGAGCGGGACCGGCTGCTGCGGTCGATCGAGGGCGTCGGGTCGGTGGTCAGCCACACGTTGCTCGCGGACCTGCCCGAGCTGGGCGTCCTTCCGCCGGGGAAGCTGGCGGCGCTGGCCGGGCTGGCCCCGTTCGCCGCGGACAGCGGCCGGAAGCGGGGGGAGCGGCACATCCGGGGGGGGCGGCGGGAGGTCCGCCGGGCGCTCTACATGGCGGCCCTGGCGGTGGCCCGGGTGCCGGGGCCGCTGCGGGACTTCGCCCAGCGGCTGAAGGCGAGGGGCAAGCCGGCGAAGGTCGCCCTGATCGCGGTGGCCAGGAAGCTGTTGGTGATCGCCAACGCGGTCATCCGGGACGGCCGGGCGTGGGACCCGAAAATGGCCCCGGCTCCTTGACTTCGAACACAGTCGCTGGTTCGGCGTCTGGCGTCAGAACGGGGGCACCCACCCGAACCACTCCCGCCACCGGCCCACGGGCAGGGTGGACAGCCAGACGCCGGCCGCGATGTTGGCCAGTCCACCAACCAAAGCGAGCGACCAGACCACCATCCAGGGCCGGATGTCCCACCGCCGGGCGTACCGCCAGCCGACCGGCAAGCCAGCCAGCACGCCGAGCGTCCACCCCCCGCCCACCAGCACGAACAGAACGGCGAAGAGCGTTCCGACGACGGACTCGCGACGGCGGAACAGTTCGACGACCAGCCGCAGGTAGCAGGCAAGGACGACGGCCAGCATCTGGAGGCCGGCGACCAGCAGCCCGTTGCCCCAGGACTGCTTGGTCAGCAACGCATCGTCCACCTCGAAGCCCTCCGCCGCCGAACGACACAGCTCAGCGGCCCCCCGCCGCTTTGGGCGGGGGGTCCGCTGCAGCGCCTGGTTCTTGGGGCGCTCGCCGGGGGCGAGCCGCACGCGGCGGGAACTCGGGCCTATGCTCTCTCCGCCGCCCGGCGTTCCTGCCCGT
>JAYTUC010000246.1:0-4561 GCA_043744775.1 Fimbriiglobus sp.
CTGCACTTCGGCCTCATCCCCCGGCTGCACCGCGGTATTTTTGCCATGAACGAGATCCCGGAGCTCGACGAGTTGATCCAGGTCGGCCTCTTCAACATCCTCGAAGAGCGCGACGTGCAGATTCGCGGCTACCCGATCAAGTTCGACCTCGACGTGCTGATCCTATTCAGCGCCAACCCGAGTACCTACAACCGCTCCGGCAAAGTCATCCCGCAGTTGAAGGACCGCATCGGCTCGCTGATCCAGACTCACTACCCGGCCGAGCGCGACCTGGGCATCCAGATCTTCGAGCAGGAGGCCGGCATCGACCTGAAGGGCGAGTTCCCCGTGGTCGTGCCGCACTTCATGAAGGAGATCATCGAGCAGGTGAGTATCTCGGCCCGCAAGTCGAAGTACGTCGATCAGTCGAGCGGCGTGAGTGCGCGGTTCAGCATTGCGAACTACCGCACGATGGTCGCGTCGGCCCGGCACCGCGGCGTCGTGCTGGGCGAGTCGCCGGCGGTGCCGCGCATTTCGGACCTGGGGCACCTGCCCTCGTCGAGTTTGGGCAAGCTCGAACTCGACCTGATGGGGTCGCACCAGATGGGCGAGAAGCAGGTGCTCGAAGCAATCGTCGCCGAGGCGGTCGGCAAGGTCTTCCAAGAGTACGTCGAGGAGCACGGCTTAGGCGAAATCGCGGAAGTCTTCGGCAAGGGTGTGAAGATCGACGTGGGCGACATGCTGCCGTCGGCGGAGTACGCCGCGCGATTGAAGCGGGTGCCGAAGGCGTGGGAAAAAGCGTTCGAGGTGAACATGGGCGAGGGCGACGGCATGAGGGCGTCGTGCGTCGAGTTCGTGTTGGCGGGGCTGTACGCGACCGACCGCATCAGCCGCCAGGCGAAGCACGGCCGCATCAGCTACGAAATCTGACGCGTGCCGGGAGCGTCATCGCCCGGAGTCCGCGGCGACTTGCGCCCGCCGACCGGCTGGGCCTTCACAGTCCGCCAGACTCGCCGCGCGACGAGGTAGGCGAGTCCCGCTGCGGCGGCGTAGAACGGCAGGAACAGGGCGATCTCGACGAGCCACAGGGCGAACGCCTTGACGCTGCCGACGAGCGAGTTCCACGACGACTGGAAGCGGGTGCTGACCTGCTCGCCGAACGTCGCCGCGGCCGCCGGGGTTTCGGGGGCGTAGGGCATGTCTTCGCGGGCCGTCAAGGTGATCGTCGAGAGCGACGCCATCGTACTGAGGTACTTCAGCCGGCCTTCGGCCCGTTCGATCTCGCCGCGGACGACCTTGATCTGCTCGCGTATCTTGAGGATGTCGTCGAGCCGCACGGCGGTGTCCTTGAGCAACTTGTTGAGCGTCTCCTCCTCGGCCTTGAAGTTCTTAACGCGGGCCGTGAGGTCGAAGAACTCCTCGGTCACGTCTTGCGAGTCCGACGAGTTGCGCAGCGGCTGCCCCAGCGCGACGAGCCGGGCGACGGCGGCGCGGTAGCTGGCGACGGGCACCTTGAGTGTCCACGTCGCGCTGCGGCTGCGGCCGACCTGCCCGGTGATGTCGCTCTTGGCCACGTAGCCCTTGAACTCCTCGACGACTTTCTCGACCTCGGGCTGGACCGCCTCGACGTTGGTGACGGCGAGTTCGATCGTGGCCGAGTAAATGATCTTCCGCTCGGCCGCCTGTGCCTCGTCGGCCTTCGCCCCCGCGACCGGTGGCGCACCCGGAGCGGCCGCGGCGGGGGCCTCCTTCGCGACGCGGAGCGACTTCGAGGCCGTGCCCATCGGCTTGGCGTCGCACCCGGCGACTAAGGCGACGAGTAGGAGCGGGACGAGTCGGGACATGGCGTGGCCCAGTGGGGAGAGGTGGTCGTCAGGGGTACGACGCCCGGACGGGGGTTTTATTCCCCTGGTGTCACAGGTAAGACGACTCGACGACTTCACCCGTGGGACGCGGCAGGTGCGCTGTCAAGTCGGCCACGCGCTCGACTGCGCCGTGCGAGGTTCGTAACTTACCTGCCCCGCGGGCTGCTGAGTTCCGGTCGTCAACCACGAAGGGCCGTGCCATGTTCGGCTGGTTCAAGAAGAAGCCCCCGGTATCCCCCGAGCCGGACGCCTCCACGCTCGTGCCCCGGCTCAAGACGCTGGAGTTCACGGCCTCCCTCCAAGGTATGGAAATCCCCGAGGACCAACTCCCGTACACCGAGCCGTTCGTCGCCGACCTCGTCGTGTCCTACGCATTCGACCTCCCCGGCCTGTTCCTCATGGCCAGTGGGGAAACCATTGCCGGGCTTGGCATCCCACTGTCGGAGGTCCGCGATGTGGCAGTCGCCAACCTCGTCGGGCAACTCCCGCGGGTCGGGTTCACCGACCGTGGGCCGTTCCGGCAAATCGTCACCGGGGAGAACCTGGAGGCTTGCACCCTCCTCGTCGCGGACTTCTGGGACCAGATCGCGGCCGACGCGGATGGCGAGGTCGTGGTCGCCGTCCCGAGCCGCGACGTGGTCATTTTCTGCGGTAGTCATTCGGCCGAGGGCGTCGCGGCGCTGCGGACGTTCGCGGCCGTGGTGTTCAAGGACGAGAATTCCTACAGCCTGACGGACCAACTGTTGGTGTGGCGTGGCGGCGACTGGGTCGAGTACACGCCCGAACCGTCCGCGTAGCGGGCGGCGACCCCACTCTGATCGCGGCGGAATCCAGGCGGGTCTCCGGCGATGTCATTCCCGCCGGCCGTCACAGGTACGACGACTCGACGACTTGGACGCCCGCCCCCGGCACGCGGTTGGTCCGGGCTGTCAGGCCGGCCACGCGCTCGACCAGGCCGCCGGGCATCTGCTCCGGGCGGAAGCGCCACTCCCAGTTGCCCGCGCCCACGCCGGGGACGTTCATCCGCGCCTCGGCCCCCAGCCCCAGCAAGTCCTGCATCGGGGCGACGGCCAGCTTCGCCGTCGATCCCCACGCCAGCCGCAACAAGTCGTTGGCCGGGTCGGTGACCGCGTGGCCCAAGTACTCGCCGAGTTGCCAGCGCTGCGCGTCGCTCAGCGAGGCGTACCAGCCGGCGCTGGTGTCGTTGTCGTGTGTGCCGGTGTACACCACCGAGAGGCGCTCGTAGTTGTGCGGCCAGTACAGGTTACTCGGCTCGCCGAGCATGAAGTGCAAGACGCGCATCCCCGGCAGGCCGTAGGCCTCACGCAACTCGGTCACGTCGGGCGTGATCAGGCCCAGGTCCTCGGCGATGATCGGCAGGTGCTCGCCGAGCGCGGCCGTGAAGGCGTCGAAGAGCTTGCGGCGAGGCCCCTCGACCCACTTGCCGTTGAGCGCGGTGGCCTCGGACGCGGGGACGTGCCAGGCGGCCGCGAAGCCGCGGAAGTGGTCGAGCCGGATCAGGTCGAGCTGGCGGAAGTTGCGCTTCAGCCGCGCGACCCACCAGCCGAAGCCGGTCGCCTCCATCGCCTTCCAGTCGTAGAGCGGGTTGCCCCAGTGCTGGCCCGTGGGGCTGAAGTAGTCCGGCGGCACCCCGGCGACCGCGAGCGGCCGGCGGTCGGCGTCGAGCAGGTACTCGCCGGGGTTGGCCCAGACGTCGGCCGAGTCGAGCGCCACGAAGATCGGGGCGTCGCCGATCACCTTCACCCCGTGGGCCGCGGCGAACTCCTTCAGCGCGGCCCACTGGCGGTCGAAGAGGAACTGGCCGAAGCGGTGCCGGCCGATCTCGTCGGCGGTGGCACTCTCGATGGCGGCGATCGCCACCGGGTCGCGCTCGCGCAGGTCGCGCGGCCAGTCGGCGAGTGCCTGGCCGCCGAGGGCGTCGCGGATGGCGGCGTAGGCGGCGTAGTCTTGCAGCCAGCTCGCCTCGCGGGCCTGGTAGGCGTCGAAGTCCATGCGCAGCGACGGGCCGCCGGCCCCGCCCTTGAAGCGGCCCCACGCCTCGCGCACGGCGGCCTGCTTGAAGGGGATGACCCGGTCGTACTCGACGCGGTCGGCGCGGAAGTGCTGCTCCGCCCCGAACCCCGGCGGCAGCAGCCCGTCGCGCTCCAGGAGTTCGGGGCTGAGTAAGGTCACGCTGCCGGCGAACGCCGAGAACGACTGGTACGGCGAGTTGCCGGCCCCAGTCGGGCCGAGGGGGAGGATGTGCCAGCACGACTGCTTCATCGCGACGAGGGTGAGTACCCAGCGGTACGCCTCGGGGCCGAGGTCGCCGACGCCGTAGGGGCCGGGTAAGCTGGTGGGGTGGAGCAACACGCCCGAGGAGCGCGGGGCGAACTTCGTCGTCGGCATGGGGCCACTCGGGGGCGGGGTCGGTAAGGTGGGCGTGGCGACATTGTCAGTAGTCGGGGTGCCGATGGCCGCAGAGAAACCGCCGCGCGAGTTGGTCGAGGGCGTTGATTACTACGTCGAGGCCGGCCGCTGGGTCTTCACCGCGGCGTACCACCGGACGAGGGGGGCGTGCTGCGAGAATGGCTTCCGGCACCAGTGACGCTTCCGGAACGCCGGGGCAATCCGGCGGGGCCGTCGGGCCGTCGTAAGGGTGTCGCGCGCCGCCGGCACGACCGCCGTGACCGCGCCAAGTCACTTGCGCGGCCGCG
>JAYTUC010000247.1:0-17894 GCA_043744775.1 Fimbriiglobus sp.
CCCGGAGTATCGACGCGCTCAACTCCGGGCGCTGACGCTTTCCGGCTCGCCCATCCCCCCCTCCAGAAAGGCCCTCCCCCATGCTCCGCCTCACGTTCCTGACCCTGGCCGCCGCGACCTTCGCCGCGCTGGCGCTCGCCGAGGACAAGCCCAAGCCGGCCGACGGCGAGTGGGTCCAACTCTTCGACGGCAAGACCCTCGCCGGCTGGACGCCCAAGATCACCGGCTACGAGTTCGGCGACAACGCCCACGACACCTTCCGCGTCGCCGACGGCAAGATCACCGTCAACTACGACAAGTACGACGACTTCAACAAGCAGTTCGGGCACCTGTTCTACAAGGACAAGCTGTCGCACTACCGCGTCCGCGTCGAGTACCGCTTCGTCGGCGACCAGTGCAAGGGCGGCCCCGGCTGGGCGACCCGCAACAGCGGCCTGATGCTGCACTGCCAGGACCCCAAGACGATGCGCAAGGACCAGGAATTCCCCGTCTCGATCGAGGCGCAGTTCCTCGGCGGCCTCGGCAAGGGCGCGCGGCCGACCGGCAGCATGTGCTCGCCCGGCACCAACGTCGTGATCGACGGCAAGCTCTACACCCCGCACATCGCGCAGTCGAAGGGCAAGACCTACGACGGCGACCAGTGGGTCACGATCGAACTCGAGGTCCACGGCGGCGGCGTGATGAAGCACATCGTGGACGGCAAGACGGTCATGGAGTACGAGCAGCCGCAGTACGACCCGAAGGACGCCGACGCCAAGAAGCTCATCGTCGGCGACAAACTCATCATCAGCGAAGGCTACATCGCGCTCCAGGCCGAGAGCCACCCGTGCGAGTTCCGCAAGGTCGAGCTACAAGTCCTGAAGCCGTGACGGCCGCGGGCCGGGCGTCGCCCAGACGCCCGCCAGCCCGCCCCGCGGCGTCGCGTCGCGGTGCCGCGCCAGCTTGAGCGCGACCGCGGCGAATGCTAAAACCGTGCCGCCGGCCAGGGCGTACCGCACGACCTCACCGACCACGGCCGGGACGGTAAGTCGCCAGACGGCGACGCCCACGAGCAGGCCGCAGGCGATCGGCAGGAAGTACTTCAAACAGGTCTCCATGACCTGGTCGATGCGCAGGCGCGGCAGCGACCAGCGCATCCACATCATCACCAGCACCAGCCCCGACCCTTTCGCAATAAACACCGCCGCGTTCAGCGGGTGGCCCAGCCACGGGCCGAGCAGCTCCGTCGGCTCGCCGGGCAGGACGCCGGTGTGCCAGCCGCCCAGGAACAGCAGCACCGCCAGGCCGCTGACGGCGAACATGCTGGCGTACTCCGCGAGGAAGAAGAACGACCAGCGCAGGCCGCTGTACTCCGTGTGGAAGCCGCCCACCAGTTCGCTCTCGGCCTCCGCCAGGTCGAACGGGGCGCGCTTGCAACTCGCGGTCGCCGTGACGAAGAACACCACGAACGCGGCCATCGTGAACGGGTCGTGGAACAGGTTCCAGCCCCAGAAGCCGCCGGCCTGTTGCGCCCCGATGTCGCTCAAGTCGAGCGTGCCCGTCACACACACCGGCACCAGCACGCACAGCGAGCGCGGTACTTCGTAGCTGACGACCTGCGCCGCCTCGCGCACACCGCCGAAGAGCGCCCACTTGCTGCCCGACGAGTACCCGGCGAGCAGCACGCCGAAGACCTCGCTCGACAGCGCCGCGAGCATGAAGAACGCCCCGACGCCCACACCTTGCGCCGCCACGCCCAGGCTGAACGGCAGCGCGATGAAGCCGGCGAACGACGCGCAGAAGGCCACGTAGGGCGCGGCGTGGAACAGCAGCTTGTCGGCGGGGTCCGGCGTCAGGTCCTCCTTCGTGAGCAGCTTGATGCCGTCGGCGAGCGATTGCAAAAGCCCGTAGGGTCCGGTGCGCGTCGGCCCGAGGCGGTCCTGCATCCGCGCGGAGACTTTGCGCTCGGCCCAGATATACATCAACGCGGAGACGCCGACGAAGCCGAGGACCAGCCCCGCCGCGACCCCGGCGGTGCCGAGGGTCGCCGCCCAGGCCGGCAGGTGTTCGCCGAGCAGTTCGCGCACGCGGTGGCCCCGGAGGTTGTGGCTGGTGCGAAGCAGTCTAGCAGGGCGGGGCCGATTCCGCCATGATGCGGCGATGCGCCCCGCCCGCCCCCTGCCCGCGCTCGCCGCCCGCCGCCCGACGACGGTGCGCCCGGCCGACGCGCGGCTGCCGTCGGTCTACCGCGTGCGGCTGGCCCCGCCCCCGCCACCGGCCGCGACCGACCCCCTGGCCCGCGACGCCCGGCTGGCCCGCCTCGAAGCCGCCTTGGTGCTGGCCGACGAGCCGCTGACGGCGAAGCGGCTCGCCGAGGTCGCCGCGCTGACCGACGCCGCGGAGGCCCAGACGTTACTCGGACGGTTACGGACGGTACTGGACGCTGACGGCAGTGCGTTTGCCGTCGAGGAACTGGCCGGCGGCTTCCAACTGCTGACGCGGCCGGCCTACCACGTCTGGCTGTTGCGCTTCCGCCGCACCGGCCACGACTACCGCCTGACGCCGACGGCGTTGGAGACGCTCGCGGTGGTGGCGTACAAGCAGCCGGTGACGCGGGCCGACGTGGAGCAGGTCCGCGGCACGGCGGTCGGCGAGGTGGTGCGGGGGCTGATGGAGAAGGGGCTAGTACGCACGGCGGGGCGGGACAAGTCGCTGGGCCGGCCGCAGTTGTACGCGACGACCAAGAAGTTCCTGCAAGCGTTCGGCTTGAACGCCCTCTCCGACCTGCCTATTGTGGAGAGTCTACGGCCGCCGCGCGGGTGATTGCGGGGTGAAATGTGTCGGGGGCGAGTGGCGGAATTGGCAGACGCAGAGGACTTAAAATCCTCCATTCGCAAGAGTATGCGGGTTCAAATCCCGCCTCGCCCACTGCGTGTCCCCATTAGAACTTGTCCCAGACGGCGACCTTGAACCAGTCCGGCATCTCGTCCGACTGCAACTTGATCGTCCGGCCGGCGGCGACCTCGGCGACGAACCAGGGGTCGTCTCCAGTGGTGTCGAAGAAGTAGGCCCGGTCGGTGTGGCGGATCGCCTCGCGGAGTAGGCCCAGTGAGCGGGAGTAGCGTTCGACGACCTTCACCTCCGGCACGTCGTGCCCGCCCTGGCTGACCCGCAACCGGACGCGGGCGACGTTGATCGCCGGGTCTTCGGTGGCGACGTAGTACAAGTACGTCCGGAAGCCGGCCGCCCGCGCGTCCAGGAGCAAATCGACTTTGTCAGGCGCGGACATCACCGTCTCGAACGAGAACGACACCCGCGATGCGATCAACTTCCGCCGCAAGAACTCGGCCAGCACCGAGGCGTGGTACGAATTCACCGCGACCCCGCCGAAGTCGAGGACGTTGCCCCGGCAACTCATCGCCCCATCGCCTCCGCCAACCCGTTCGTCCGCAGGAAACTCGACGAGGTGAACCAGTCGCGGGCCTCGGCGTCCCCGGACATCACGCGGAACGGCCCGAACGACAACTGGCCGTCGTGGCGGAGCGTGGCTTCGAGTTCGTCGGGGTTGACGTAAACGCCGATCTCCCCCGGCGGCAGGAGCAGTTCGAGGCCGTCCTTGACGGTCGATTTGCCGGAGCCGTTCGGCCCGGCGAACATCCGCAACCGGGGGACTCGATTGGTCACGACGTGGCGTACTTGACGCGCGACTTGACCCGGACCCGCGGCGGAAGGGTTTTCAGAACCGTCCGCTCCCCGGACGGCGTGAGGCGGTACAGGACGCCGTCGGTGGCCAAAACCACCTCGACGCTGGACGCCCTCGCGCCCCGCTGGGCCAGGCGAAGCGCCGCCACGGCAATCGTAGGGATCGATCGCTCAATCGCGGCGAGTTTCTGCGGCGTCATGGGGTGATCCTGGGGTGTGACGGGTGCTGGCAAGTTCATTGTAGCATCGGCACACGGCCCACGCGATAGCCAGAGCGGTTGCAGAGGACTTAAAATCCTCCATCGCAACAGTCCGCGGAGTGCCGCCGGACTTGCCGCACTCGGGGCTTGCCAGGCCACTCGCACGCCGTCGCCGCCGACCCGCCGACGGGCTGGGCGGGCGAACTCATCGTCGCCGAGAAGCCGGACGGTGAGGCCAAGTTCGGCGACAACTCCGACGGCAAGCAGGTCGATTTCGCGCTCCGCGGCACCTACCCGATGAAGGTTCGTGGGGGTTGGCCTGAAGGCGACCTCACCCCCCGGCCCCCTCTCCGAAACGGCAGAGGGGGAGCAAGAGGGCGGGAGTCGCTGACTGCAACCCACTTGCTCCCCTCTCCGTTTCGGAGAGGGGCCGGGGGTGAGGTCTCTTCGCCCCCCGCGGCTCACTCCTGCAAGTACAGCGCGCGGCCGCACTGGGGGCAGCAGACGAACGCGCCGCCCAGTAGGCTCGTCTTCTGCTGCTCGGTCAGGCTCGTCTTGCAGTTCATGCACGTCCGGCCGTGGACGGGGGCCAGGCCGTCGGGGCCGTAACTCTTCACGATGCGGTTGTACTGGTTGCGGTGCTCCGGCGGGATCTTCGCCTCGGTGACGGCCAGCGTCGCCGTCGATTCGGCCTGGTCGGCGAGCAGCCGCGCCAGGCGCTCGGCCGCCTCGACTTGTTGCTGCTTGAAGGTCGCTTGCGCGGCGGACCACTGCGCCTCGACGGCCGGGACCGCGGCGCTGCGCTCCTCGACTTCGCCCAGGGCGTTGAGGATGGCGTCTTCGAGTTCGCCCTTGCGCGCGGTGGCCGTGGCGATCTCGACGTTCTTGGCGTCGAACTCCTTCTTCGACGTGGCCCCGTTCAGGTCGGTCTGCACCTTCAACAGCCGCGTCTCGGTGGTCTTGAGGCCGCCCTCGTCGTCCTTCTGCTGGAGCTTCCAGCGCTTGATGCTCGCGTGGTGCTCCTTGTGCGCGGCGTCGGCGTCGGCGAGGGCCTTCTGCTGGATTCTCAGGACGCGCGGCCCCAGTTCGATCTCGGCTTGCAGGTCGCGCAGGTGCCGGCGCAGGCGGTGGCAGTCGCGCAGGATCGGGGAGACGGCCTGGCTCATGGTGCGACGCCTCTACCAAGGGGACGTGGGGGGACGTGGGCGGACTCGGCAACGTCATTAAACGGAAACGGCGGCGCGGCGGTCGCCCAAGTCGGGTTGCAGGCACGGCGTCGGGTCGCCGCGGCGGCCCAGGATCGCCTCGGCCGCGAGGTAGCCGCTGCGCACCGCCCCCTCCATCGTCGCCGGCCAGCCGGTGCGCGTCCAGTCGCCGGCGAGGGTCAGGTTACGCACAGGAGTCGCCTGCGCCGGCCGGTGGTCATCGACCCCAGGGACCGCGCTGAAGGTCGCCGTGTGCTCGGTGACGACCTTCGCCCGCAGCAACTTCGCCCCGACGGGGAAGAGGTGCGACAACTCCTCGGCGACGCGGCGCTCGACCTCCGCGCCGCCCAGGCCCTTGAGCGGCCGCGCGGCACTGACGACGACCTGGGCGTAGAACTCGCCGGGGGCAGTTTCGCCGCGGTTGAAGAGCCACTGGCCCAGGCAATCGACGAACACGACGTGCGGCAACGGCGTCAGCGGGCGGTCGTACCAGAGGTGCACACTCGTGATCGGCGACGGCGTGAGCCTCCCCGCGGCGGCGAAGCACCCCAACTCCGCCCACGGCCCCGGCAGCAGCGCCAGCACGCGGTCGAAGGGGACCGCGAGGACGACTTCGTCGGCACTCAGGGTCGTGCCGTCGCGCAGGGACACCCCGGCGACACCGCCGCCGTCGGCCGTGGGCAGCAGCGTTTTCACGCCGGCGTTCTCGCGGACGATGACGCCGTGGCGGGTGAGGAAGTCGCGCAGCTCGCCGCCGTAGAGCTGGCCCAGCGGCACGCGCGGGACTTCGACCGTGAAGCCGTCGCGGTGGCCCATGAAGCCCTCGACGAACACCTTGCGCGCGTACTTCAGGCCGACGCGCTCGACGGTTTCGTTGAGCGCGCTCGTCAGGACGATGCCCCAGAAGCGTTCGATCGTCCGGGCGGTTTGGCGGTGGGTGTCGAGCCACGGCCGCAGCGGCGGGTCGGCGTCGGGGGCGGTTTGCCGCAGCATGACGAGGCCGTAGGCGACGCGGAGCTTTTCGACCGGCGTGAGGTAGTGCGCCCCCAGCAGGGCGCGGCCGAGGTGGAAAGGCGCGGGCCACGGGTCGGCGGCGAACCGGCTGACGCGGCGGTCGGGCGTCAGGAAGTACAGCACCGGCTGCGCTTCGAGGTGGTGGTGAATCCCGACGGTGCGGGCGAAGTGGGCGAGGTTGGTGCAGCAGCCCATGCTGACGTGCTGGCAGGCGTCGAGCAGTTGCCCACTCGCGGCGTCGGGGAACGACCCGGCCCGGCCGCCGAGGCGTGGCCGCGACTCGAGCACGGTGACGCGAACCCCGCGCTGTGTCAAGGCCGAGGCGGCGGCCAGCCCCGCGAGTCCGCCGCCGACGATGAGGGCCGTGGTCATGCCGCTAGTGTAGGCGAGCCACAAGAGTCAGCGACCGCAGCCCCCTGGCTACGAGCCGTAGCGCGTGACCCGCACCACGCGCACAAGGAGGCGGACCTTATCGACGTGGAAGTAGATGCAAAGGAGTAACGGGAAGGTGACCCGATAGCCCCGGTCGCGGGACTCACCAACCCCGTGCGGGTCGGACGCCACTTGGGAGTTGAAGCCCGCCACACCGGCGGCCATCGGTCCCGATCCGTGGGGTCCGCATCGACGTAGAACTCGGCCAGTCGGTCGAGTTGGAACGTCTTCCAGACGACGGTGTAGGTCACTTCTGGCCTCGCAGTTCGCGCAGCCGGGCGTTGACCTGTTCCGCGGTCACCCAAGTGGCGTCCGGGTCGTTCAGTTCGCGGTCCATCTCGTCGTCGGTGATGCCCAGTTCGGGGAAGGACATCCCCGGCCGGGGCGCGGGGGTAAACCGGCCGAGCAGTTGCCCGTCGGGTCCGCGGACCTCGACGCCGATCCCGGTGGCGGTAGCGAAGGTCGCGGCGATCGTCCGGTCGGGGATCGTCAGGGTCATGGCGTGGACCTTATGGGGGTGGGGCGAGGGCATTGTACCGCGGCCCGGCTCACTCCGCCGGCCGCGGCGGCGGGGCGAGTTCGAGGGGGCGGGGGTGCCTCGCCTCCAAGTCGGCGACCAGTTTGCGGAAGTCGGCCCGGCCCCGCAGCGGGTCGAGGTCGGCGTCGGTGGCAATTTGACCCGTGTCGTTGAACCCCTTCGCCACGGCCTTCCCCAACAACTCCAGCGCCCGCCCCTCACACTCCTCACGCTTGGTGGGTAGCTTGCTACTGGCGACAGCGTAGGCACACGCGAAGTGGTACCAATCGACACTAACGTTCGTGTCTGACATCGTTAAATCCGATAACTCAGCGAATGCTTGCGCATGCTGGCCGACATGGAGTCGCGCAGCAACACGAAGTGCCTGGAGGCTGGCACGCTCTTTTGGCGAGCTCAATTCGATCGCCCGTGTGTAATCATGTATCGCTTCGTAGTACAACTTCAAGACGTGAAATGTGAGCGACCGGTTAAAGTGACTGGTTCGTAACCACTTCATTGCGGTCACGTCATCGGGCTGTTGCTGAACGACTGCCGTCAAAGTAGTGATAGCTTGTTCATACCATTGCAAACTGTCGTTTAAGTCGTGTACTGCAAATTGTAATGCGATGTTTAAATAGCTGATCCCAACAGTGAGGAGGTAGCCGGGGGCGGCCGGGAAGTCGGCCACAAGCTCCTCCTGAATCGCGAGCGCAGCCCGAAACTCGGCCTCGGCCTCCGTCGCCTTGCCCTGGTCGCTAAGCAATGTTCCGAGCCCGCTGCGGCTGTACGCCAAGCTGCTGCGGTACTCCACCACCGCGGGAGCACCGGCGGCGAGCGTCTGCCAGATTGAGATGGCGCGGTGGTATCCGGCGATGGCCACGTCTTGTTTTCCGAGCTTTCCCTGAAGCCTAGCGACTCGATATGCACCCTCGGCGTCAACATGTCGGGCTTCATGTGCATCGCCAGTCGCCTTGGCGAAGTCCTCCCAGCGCCGGATAATCGATTCCAGATACGCCCGCTCCTTGGGACCGAGTTCGTCGTCCGAGCCGATTAGCCTCTCGACATCTTCGCCCGTGGTCGCTAACAGTGACCCCATAGCCCATTCAAACGATCTCTCGCTCCGTCGCTTCTCCGCCAACGCTTTCGCAACTTCCGCTTCCCCCAGTCGCGCCTCCGCCAGTGCCTCCGCCGTCTCGGCCTGCTCGCGGCGCGTCTCGGCGAGCGCCCGCTGTTGCTCCGCCCGCAGCAGCCCCGCGGTCGTGCCGACGACGCCGGCGACCAGCGCCAGCGCCACCAGCGACGCCGCCGCCACCGGGCCGCGGTTCTTGCGCAGCGACTTCCGCAGCCGGTACGCGGCACTCGGCGGGTGGGCCAGCACCGCCTCGCCGGCGAGGTAGCGCCGCACGTCGGCGGCGAAGGCGGTGGCGCTGTCGTACCGGCGGGCGCGGTCTTTTTCGAGGGCCTTCATGACCACCCAGTCGAGTTCGCTCCGCAGCAACTTCGCCAACGCCTTCGGGTCGGTACCGCGGCACGCCGACAGCGACGGCCGCGCGTCGGCGCTGCTCAGCTTCGTACTCGGCTTCGGCGGCTCCTCGTCGCGCACCACCCGCAGGACCTCGTACACGGCCGCCTTTTCGAGGTCCTTGCGCAAAAACGGCGGGCTGCCGGCCAGCAACTCGTAGAGCAGCACGCCCAGCGAGTAGACGTCCGAGCGCGTGTCGATGTCGGTGCCGCTCAGACTTGCCTGCTCCGGTGACATGTACTGCGGCGTCCCCAGCAGGCCGCCGACGCGGGTCTGGAAGGTCAGGTCGGTCAGCGGCTCGTGCGTCGCCTTGGCCAGCCCGAAGTCGATCACCTGCGGTACCGGCCCGGCGTCGGTCTCGGCCACGAGTACGTTCGACGGCTTGATGTCGCGGTGGATGACGCCCTTCTGGTGCGCGTGCTGGATCGCCTCGCAGACCGGCACGAAGAGTTCGAGCCGCCGCGCGGGCGTCAGTTGACGCTCGTCGCAGTATTGCGTGATCGGCACGCCCTTGACAAGCTCCATGACGAAGAAGGGCGCGCCGGAGTCGGTGAGGCCGCCGTCGAGAATCTTGGCGATGTTGGGGTGGTCCATCACCGCCAGCGCCTGACGTTCGGCCTCGAATCTCGCCAAGACCGCCTTCGAGTCCATGCCGGCCTTGACGAGCTTCACCGCGACGAGCCGCTTGACGGGCGCTGTCTGCCGGGCCGACCAGACCTGGCCCATGCCGCCCTCGCCGACGCACTCGATCAGCGTGTAACGTCCGCCGACGACAGAGCCGGCCGATTCGCGCGGCGCGGCAGCTCGCGCGGCCGGCGGGGCGTCCCAGGTGGCGTCGCGGTCGGGGGCGACGCTGTGCGTGGGGTCGTCGGGCGCGGCGGGCATGGCGACGGTCCCGGCGGGGCGAGGAATCGGCCGTCATCGTAGCCGAACGCTATTGCGGCAGACAGCGTTTCTCCGGCAGTTGCACGGCGAGGGAAACTTTCACGTGACAGTGGAATTACGAGGGCCGAACTGTTAAACCAGAGGGCACGACATTTCGACGGCCCGGAGCGCGATCATGCCGCCGACCCCTGACGCCGACCCCGACCCCTGCGTCGATGGCACGTTCAGCCTGGCCGCGCGCGCCTGGGCGGGCGAAGTCCTCGACCACGAGGCGACGCTAGGCTTCTCGCCTCCGAGCGGCGACTCGACGACGCCGGCCGGCACCGCCGCCACCCGGCCGCACGGCGACGGCCCGCCGGGGTACGAGATCCAGGACGAGTTAGGCCGCGGCGGCATGGGCGTCGTCTACAAGGCCCTGCACCTCGCCCTCAACCGGCCGGTGGCGCTCAAGATGGTGCGCTCCGGGGCGCGGGCGTCGGCGGTCGAGTTGCTGCGCTTCAAGGCCGAGGGCGAGACGGTCGCGCGGCTGAACCACCCCAACGTCGTGCAGGTCCACGAGGTCGGCGTCCACGCCGGCAGCCCGTACCTGGTGCTCGAATATTGCGACGGCGGCAACCTCGACGAGAAGCTGGCCGGCGCGCCGCTGCCGCACCGCCAAGCCGCGACGCTGGTGGCGACGCTGGCCCGCGCGGTCCACGCCGCGCACGTTGCCGGGATCGTCCACCGCGACCTGAAGCCGGCCAACGTGTTGCTCACCGCCGACGGCACGCCCAAGGTCGCCGACTTCGGGCTGGCGAAGTGGGTCGAGGCCGGCGACGGCATGACGGTGACCGGCGCGGTGCTGGGCACGCCGAGTTACATGGCCCCGGAGCAGGCGAGCGGCGACACCAAGGCGATCGACCGCCGGGCCGACGTCTACGCGCTGGGGGCGATCCTGTACGCCTGCCTGACGGGCCGGCCGCCGTTCAAGGGGGCGACGGCCCTCGACACGCTCGACCACGTCCGCCGCCACGAGCCGGCGTCGGTGCGGAGCTTGCAGCCGGGCACGCCGCGCGACCTCGAGACGGTCTGCCTGAAGTGCCTGCAGAAGGCGATCGGCAAGCGCTACCCGTCGGCCGCGGCGCTAGCCGACGACCTCGACCGCTACCTCGCGGGCAACTCGGTGCTGGCGCGGCCGGTCGGCTCGCGGGAGCGGGCGTGGCGCTGGTGCCGCCGCAACCCGGCCGTCGCGGCGCTGCTGGTCGGCGTGCTGGCGGTGTCGCTGGCCGGCACCGCGGCGTCGCTGTGGTCAGCGTCGGTGGCCGACGAGCGCCGGGCGGAGGCGGTCCGAGAGAAGTTGGAAGCGGACGAGGCGCGGCTGGTGGCTCAGAGTGAGCGGTCCGCGGCTGACGGCGCGCGCTTGACCGCGGTGAGCGAGAAGGCGGCGGCGGACAAGGCCCGCCAGTCGGCCCAGGAGGCGACGGCCGCGGCCGAAGACTCGCGGGGCAAGGCCCTCGCGGCGAAGCGGCGGGCCGAGTGGTCGGCGTACACGAGCCAGGTGTCGCTCTGCCAGCGCGAGTGGGAGCTGGGCAACGCCCCGGCCGCGTTCCAAATCCTCGGGGCGACCAACTCGGAATTGCGCGGCTGGGAGTACACATATCTCGAACGCCTATTCTTGCGCGACCGGCTGTGGACGAAGACTCATGTGTCTCGCGGCGCGACCTTGGGCATCGACAACCTCGCCGTCAGCCCGAAGGGGGACCGACTGGCGACCACAGACCGGGAGGGCCTGACCATTTGGGACGCGAAGGACGGCGCGCTGCTCCGCCGGGTGTCCGCGCTAACGCAGGACTTGCAGTGCCTGACCTACAGCCCTGACGGCAACAGCCTCCTGGCCGGGGACGGGAAAGCCGTTCGGGGCAACAGCGTCATCAGTAGTCCGGGCCGAATACGGGCCTGGGACGCCCAGACCGGCAAGCTCCGTTTTGAACTCCCCAAGCTGCCGGGGACCGTCAAGGGCATCCACTTCCACCCCTCGCAGAATCGCATCCTTGTCGCCTGCGGGGACGGCGTGATCTACTGGCTCGAGTACCCGTCCGGGGCGATACTCCGCTCGGTCCAAACCGACCACGGCCAGTACCTCCGGGTCGCCTTGAGTGCCGAGGGTCAACTCCTCGCGTCGGCGGGGTTGCGGGGCGACATTACCATCCACGACGAGGCGGACGGGTCGGTGACGGCGAAATACACCCCCGCGACCGAGAAGGCGCAGGGGCGCGAGAACCACGCCGACTTGGCGTTCAGTCCTGACACCAAAATGCTGTCAAGTACGAGGAACGGCCTCCACGTCTGGGAGGTGCCGAGCGGGCGCGTCCTTTCGAGTTCGACGGACTCCGCCGCGACGATCACCCGCTCGGTCTGGACCGCCGACAGCTCGTCGCTCCTGAGCGCTTCGGAGGACCGCACGATTTCGGTGTGGGAACCCCGCTCCGGCCGGAGGACCACGCGGCTCAGCGGCCACCTCAACGGGGTGTACGGTCTGGGAGTCTCCGAAGCAACAGCCTTCAGCGGCAGTTACGACGGGAAAGTCGTCGCCTGGCGACTCGACCAGCCCCCGGAGCCTCTCGAACTCCGCACCTCGCATCAGGGGTGGTTTTACGACCTCAAAATGGCCAACGACGCGACGGGACTCTTTTCGAGCGAGGGCGGTAGTGCCAACGTGGCGCGCCACTGGAACCTGGCGACTGGGCGGTTACACCAGACCTATTCGGGCCACGCCGAGCACGTCACGACTCTCGCCGCCTCCCGCAATGACAAAGTGCTATTCAGCGGCTCGAAGGACGCAACCGCCAGGATGTGGGATGTCGAGACGGGGGCGTGCCGGTCGGTATTTCGCGGACACAGTGGGGCGGTCGTCGGGGTCGCCTGCCCCCCCGACGCCGGGTGGCTGGCGACCGCCGGGGCGGACGGCGAAGTCCGCCTCTGGAACCCCGCGTCCGGCACCCTGACGCAGACGCTAATCGCGCGAGCCGTCGGGGCGAGTCGGTTGACGTGTGACCCGGAGGGCCGACTTTTGGTCGCGAGCTTCCTCGACGGCGCGATCGTCGCCTGGGAAACGGCGACGTGGAGAGAAACCGGCAGATACCCGCACGGCGCGTTGGCGGGCGGTGAGGTGTATCAGGCCATCGCCTTGGCCCTCAGCCCCGACGGCAAGCGACTGGTTTCCGCGGGGACGGACCGCAGCCTTCGCGCCTGGGACTTGCAGACCGGCACCCCCCTGTGGGCCAAAGCCCACGACGACCTCGCGGCCCCCGTGTTGTCGATCGCGTTCTTGCCCGGCGGCCGGCAGTTCGTCACCGGCGGCGGCGCGTGGGGCGCGCCCGGCGAGGTCAAGGTTTGGGACGCCGCTACCGGCGAGAACACTTTCACCCTCCGCGGCATCTCTCGGGAAATCTACGGCGTCGCGGTGAACCCCGCGGACGGGTCGGTCGCCGCCTGCTCCCACGAGGGGGCGATCAAGGTCTTCGGCCTCCCCACCGCCCAGGCCGCCGGCCGCGCGTCGCGGCAACGTGCCGACTCGGCGTTCGAGCGCGGCCAGGCGCACCGCAAGGCCGGCGAACTCGACAAGGCCGTCGCGGCGTACCGCGCCGCGATCGACATCGACCCGACGAGCGCCGACTACCACCTCGAACTCGCCGACGCTCTGGGCCACAAGCCCGACCCGGACGGCGCGCTCGCCGCGACACGCATAGCCATTCGCCTCGAACCGGAGAGCGCCAAGGCTTACGCCTTTCTGGGGTACTTGCTTCGAGCGCGCGACGACTGGGCCGGCGCGGCCGAGGCGTACCGGGCCGTCGCCCGGCTCGAACCCGACAGCGCCCGCGGGCACTACTACCTCGGGGAAACGCTGGTCAGCCAGGGCAAGTTGGCCGACGCTGCTGAGGCCCTTCAAGCCGCGCTGAAGTTGGCCCCGACTTCGCTGCCGATCCGGCGGCGACTGACCCAAATGAATCGCTGGATTCAGTTCGACGCCCGCGTTCCCAAGTTACTCGACGGCACCGACGCTCCGAAGTCCTTCGCCGAGGCCCTCGAGATCGCGGACTTCTGCGCCAAGCCGTTCCGCAAGAACTACGACCTCGCCGTCAAGCTGTACCGCCACGCCTTCGGCTGCGACCCGGAGTTGCGGGCGCGGCCCAGCGCCGCGCACGACGCCGCGTGTGCGGCGATCCTGCTCGCCGCGGGCACAGACCCGACGGTCACCCTCGGCGACGACGAATGGCACTTCCTGCACGCCACCGCCCGGTCGTGGCTGGCGGCCGAACTCGCCGCGCAGGTCGCCTCGACCCTTGACGCCACGCCGGCGGAGCGACAGGCCATCCGCCGGAGACTCGCGTCGGCGCTGACCGACCGCGACTTGCGGGCGGCGCGCGACCCGGCGGCCCTCGCCGCCATGCCGGCCGACGAGCGGGCCGCGTGGGAGGGCTACTGGAAGGAACTCGCCGCGGCGATCGAATCGACTGGCCCGGTGCCGGCCGCCAAGGTGCCGGCTGCCGAGTAGCGTGCCGCGACGCGGGGCGAAACTTCGGCGGAGGCGTTGGCGATTGCGGAGGCGGGGGGTTACACCACAGGGGGTGACGATTCGACGGGCCGGAGGGCGAGCATGTCGGCGAACCGCGACTCCGACGACTTCGACGACGACTTCCCCGCCGTCCCGCCCGAGCCGCCGGCCCCGCCGTTCGTCGCCGCGACCGCGCCGCCGGGGTACACCATCGCCGGCGAACTGGGCCGCGGCGGCATGGGCGTCGTTTACGACGCCGTGCAGACCAGCCTCAACCGGCCCTGCGCTTTAAAGATGGTGTTGGGCAGCGGCCACGCCGGGTCGGTCGCGCTCGTGCGTTTCCTCGCGGAGGCTGAGGCCGTTGCGGCGATCGACCACCCGCACGTGGTGCGCGTCTTCGAGTTCGGCAACCACGCCGGGCAGCCGTTCCTAGCGATGGAGAGGCTCGACGGCGGCTCGCTCTCGGACCGCCTCCGGGCGACGGGGCCGCTGCCGGTCGGCGCGGCGGTGACGCTGCTCGAACTCGTCGCCGCCGGGGTGCAAGCCGGGCACGACCTCGGCATCGTCCACCGCGACCTCAAGCCGGCGAACATCCTCCTGGCGAGCGACGGCACGCCGAAGGTCGCCGACTTCGGGCTGGCCAAGCGCGACGGCGGCGGCGACCTGACCGACACGCAGGCGATGATGGGCTCGCCGGACTACATGTCGCCGGAGCAGGCCCAGGGCCGGGCGAAGTTCGTCGGGCCGACAGCGGACGTCTACTCGCTCGGCGCGATCCTGTTCGCCGCCGTCGCCGGCCGGCCGCCGTTCGTCGCCGACAACCTGCTCGACCTGCGGCTGAAGGTGATCGGCGAGGAGGCCCCGAGCCTCTCGAAGTTCGCCCCCGGCCTGCCGCGGGACGTGGCCACGGTCGTCGCGAAGTGCCTGGCCAAGGCCCCCGGCGAGCGCTACTTGAGTGCGGCGGCGTTCGCCGAGGACTTGCGGCGCTGGCGTCACGGCGAGCCGATCGTCGCCCGCGCCGCCGGGGGCCGCGAGCGGGCGTGGAAGTCACTCAAGCGCAACCGCGGGCTGGCGGCGGCCGTCGGCACGGTGCTGCTCACACTGGGGGCCGGGCTGGTCGGCACGAGCGTGGCGGCCGTGCGGGCGCTCGACGAGGCGGGCCGCGCCGACGGCGAGGCGGCCAAGGCGGTCGCGGCGGCGGGGGAGGCGAAGGCCGAGGCGACGCGGGCCGACGCCGAGGCGACCAACGCCAGGGCGGCCGCCGAGCGGGCCGAGCGGCAGTTGGAGCGGGCGGAGCGGCTGAACTACGCCTCGCAAATTGACAAGGTCGATCGGGTGCTGCGGGCCGGCGACCGCGGCAGTGCGGCACGCTTCCTGCGGCGGACGCGCTGGGACTACCGCGGCTGGGAGCACGACTACCTGACGACGCAGTTCCAGGCAGGCCACGCCACGCTAACCGGCCACGCCGACGAGGTGACGGGGGCCGCGTTCAGCCCCGACGGGGCGACCGTCGTCTCGGCCAGCCTCGACGGCACCGCGCGAATCTGGGACGCGGCCACCGGCCGCGAGTTACGCGCCCTCGTCGGGCACACCGACGGGGTGACCCGCGCCACCTACAGCCCCGACGGCGCGACGGTCGTGACGGCGAGCCGCGACGGCACCGCCCGGCTTTGGGACGCCGCCACCGGCCGCGCGGGCAAGACCCTCCTCGGCCACGCCGACGAGGTGACGAGTGCGGCGTTCAGCCCCGACGGCGCGACCGTCGTCTCGGCCAGCCGCGACGGCAGTGTGAAACTCTGGGACGCCGCGACCGGCGTCGAGGTGCGCACCCTGGCCGGGCACGCGGAGGCGGTCACCAGCGCGGCGTTCAGCCCCGACGGCGGCCGCGTCGCCTCGGCCGACCGCAACGGCACCGTGCGGATCTGGGAGGCCGCGACCGGCCGCGAGCTGCGCACGCTCTCGGGGTACGCCGGCGACCTCTCGGGGGCGTCGTTCCGCCCGGACGGCGCACTCCTCGTGACCGCCAGCGACGACGACGCCGCGAAGCTGTGGGACCCCGCGAGCGGCCGCGAGTTGCGGGCGTTCGTCGGGCACACCGACGACGTGACGGGCGCGGCGTTCAGCCCCGACGGCGCGACGGTCGTCTCGGCCAGCCGCGACGAGACGGTGCGGCTTTGGGACGCCGCGACCGGCCGCGAGTTGCGGACCCTCACGGGCCACGCCGGGGGCGTCACGGCGGCGGCGTTCAGCCCCGACGGCGGCCGCGTCGTGACGGCCAGCCGCGACGGCACCGTGCGGATCTGGGACGCGACCGGCCGCCCGCCGCAGGCCCGCGCCGGCGTCGCCGCCTGGGTCACGAGCGCGCCGCAGAGCATCGACGGCACCCGCGTCGTTTCGTCGGGGGACGACCGCACCGTGCGGCTCTGGAACCCCTCGGCGACCCGCGACCAGCGTACGCTCACGGGGCACGCCGGCGGCGTGACGTGTACCGCGTTCAGCCCCGACGGCGCGACCGTCGTGACGGCCAGCCGCGACCTGACGGTGCGACTCTGGGACGCCGCCGCCGGCCGCGAACTGCGCACGCTCGCCGGGCACACCCACGCCGTCACGAGCGCGGCGTTCAGCCCCGACGGCGGCCGCGTCGTCTCGGCGAGCGACGACAACACCGTCAAACTTTGGGACCCCGCGACCGGCCAGGAGTTGCTGAGCCTCGACGGCGACAAGTCGGGGCGGGGGTTCGCCTTCGCCCGGTTCAGCGTGGACGGCCGCGGCATCGCCGGGGGCGGCCGCGACAAGACCCTCACCGTCTGGGACACGACGGTCCACGCCTACGAGGACGTGCTGCGGGCGCGGTCCGACGCCCCGGACAGTTCGTTCGCGGTGACCGCCGACGGCCGCCGCATCGTCGCGGGCTGGCTGGCCGGCGACGACACCGTTTGGTCGCTCACCACCGGGCAACTCCTGCCCGGCGAGCCGGCCCCCGCGGGGCTGCGTTTCGTGACGCGCGCCGACCTACCGGGCGGCAAGCGCGTGGCGTTCGTCGAGGGCGGCCGCGTCGTCGTGCGCGACACGGCGAAGTACGAGGCGTTCCGGGCCGAGATGGCGCGGCGACTGGCGGAGTACGCCCGGCCGAAGCCGGAGTGGCACGCCCAGTCGTTCGACGAGGCGCTCGCGGCCGGCCACGACTCCGCGGCCCGCTTCCACCTTGCCCACTTACGCAAGTTGCGAGGCCAAGACGACCTGACTGTGAGGTGGCGCGAGGCAATGCTGCCGACGGTGGCGGGGCGAGTCGACCCGTGAGGCTGTTGACGCGAGCCGCCCGCGTCAGCGGGGAGTATCTCGACCCCGTGGCGTCGAGAAACCCCTACGAACGCGGGCGGCTCACGAACCGTTTCGCCTACAAGCCAGGCCCGGCATTGTTGCCGAAGCCCGAGGGGACGTAGTTGAAGATCATCAGCAGGATCAGGATGATGAGCAGCGTGCCGATCAGGCCGGACGGGCCGTAGCCCCACTTGCGCGAGTGCGGGAAGGCCGGGATCGCACCGACCAGCAACAGCACGAGCACGATCAACAAGATTAAGCCCACGGGTAGTCTCCTCGACAAGGGGTGGCGGACGACAACCGTCCGGTAATCGCACGGCGGCTAAGCAATCGATGTGCCGACGGGTCCGCGCTGGCGACAGTGCAAACCCTCGCGGGATCGCCGCGGGCGCTCGCGTCGGATCAAGCGTTACGGTCGGGCGTCGTGTTGAGGGGCGAGTCGATTCTTGAGGGTATCGCCCGGCGGCCGCGCGTGGTACGATCGAACTGAGTGACTGTCCCATAAGGGGGGTCAGGCGGCCTGTCGGTAGTGGAACTCTGCATCCCCGCCCTTCGGTTGGAGTCGGTTCAGCATGAGGTGGAT
>JAYTUC010000248.1:0-4548 GCA_043744775.1 Fimbriiglobus sp.
GTTCGCCGCGACGTGGCGCCCGGCCGGGGGCGCGATCCGCGTCGTCATGGTGGACGAGCCGACCGGCTGGGTCGCGTTCTTCTGCACGGACGTGAACGCCGGGTGTCTTGCGTCATGATGTGTCGCTCACCCTTCGGGGTGGGCGTGGATTGAAACGCTAACTGGAAGCCGGACGGTAAGAGCAAGCCGACGTGTCGCTCACCCTTCGGGGTGAGCGTGGATTGAAACCGCGGGCTGCTGCCGACCGCGATGGCCGACCCCGTGTCGCTCACCCTTCGGGGTGGGCGTGGATTGAAACGGCCGTCGCTCCGCGGTCGCGGTCGAGTCGCCCCTGTGTCGCTCACCCTTCGGGGTGGGCGTGGATTGAAACACGCCGACGGGGTGAGCGCGGCGAGTGGGGAGGAGTGTCGCTCACCCTTCGGGGTGGGCGTGGATTGAAACTGCCGCGGCCACGTCCCGTAGTCCACGACGGCCCCGCGTGTCGCTCACCCTTCGGGGTGGGCGTGGATTGAAACGATATCGGCGTAGGTCCACGGCATCGGAGTAGTGCAGGTGTCGCTCACCCTTCGGGGTGGGCGTGGAATGAATCACTTAAAGTATCAGTGATATATCCGACCATAATGTGTCGCTCACCCTTCGGGGGTAGGCGTCGATCACGCCACCCTGGGGCCGGGGTCGGTGATGTCCGACCACAGCGCGACGGTCGTGGTCCGCTTCGAGGGCGGCATCCACGAGTGCCCGCCGGCTGACCGACCCGCCGCCGCTCCATCGACGAGGCCCTCGCCGGCGGCCGGCTCGACGCGCCGCTCGAAGTCCTGGTGCGCACGCTCGGGGAGGCGGTCCGCTCGGTCAACGACGCCTGGGGAGTGTTCACCTGCTCGCGCATCGCGCTCTTGCCCCACCAGCTCTGGGTCTGCCGGCAGGTCAACCGCGACCGGCCGACGCGCAAGCTCGTCGCCGACGACGTGGGCCTCGGCAAGACCATTGAGGCGGGGCTGGTCCTCCTGCCGCTGGTCTCGTCCAGCGCGGTCAAGCGCGTACTCGTCCTCTGCCCGGCGTCGCTCGTCCGCCAGTGGCAGTTCCGCATGCGGACGATGTTCGAGATCCGCCTGACGGGCTACGCCGCCGAGAGTGACACCCCGACTTCCGACATCTGGGACTCGCACGACCAGGTCGTGGCGTCGCTGCACACGCTGCGGCTCGCTCAGGGCGGCCGGCAGGACCGCCTCCTCGCCGCGGGGGCGTGGGACATGGTCGTCGTGGACGAGGCGCACCACCTCTACCCCGACGCCGACCAGGGGCCGACGCTCGGCTACCAGCTCGGCGGGCGCCTCGACGCGGCCGGCAAGGTCGGCTCGATGGTCCTCTTCACCGGCACCCCGCACCGCGGCAAGACCTTCGGCTTCCTGGCACTCCTGAAGCTGCTGCGGCCCGACCTGTTCGACCCGCGCAAGCCGCTCGCCGGCCAGCTCGCCGCGCTCAAGGGGGTGATGATCCGCAACAACAAGTACGAGGCGACCGACCTGGCCGGCGTGCGGCTGTTCCGGGAGCCCCTCGTGAAGTTCGAGACGTACGCGTACTCCGCGGCCGAGGCGCACTTCTACGGCACGCTCACCGAGTTCGTCACGACCGGCAAGGCCTACGCCAGCACGCTCAACCAGGCCGAGGGCCGCGCCGTCATGCTCGTGCTGATCGCTATGCAGAAGCTGGCGTCGAGTTCGGTCGCCGCCATCGGCCGGGCGCTCGGCCGGCGGCTCGGCCGCACCCACGCCAGCCTCGGCGCGCACGCCAAGCTCGAGCTCGCCTTGAGCGAGTACCGCGCGAGCCAGGGCGAGGAGTCGGAGGACGACGACCGGGCCAGCGAACTCGAGGATGAGCTGGCCGGCCTGTCGGAGCAGCTCGTCCTCATGAACGGCGAGGAGCCGCGGCTGCGCGAACTCGTCGCGGCGGCCGACGCCGTGGGCGAGGAGACGAAAGTCCGCACGATCCTTGACCTGCTCGACGGCCCGTTCGCCGGCCGGTCGGTGCTGTTCTTCACCGAGTACAAGGCGATTCAGTCGCTGCTGATGGGCAAGCTCATCGACCGGTACGGCCGCGACCGCGTGGCCTTCATCAACGGCGACGAGGCGGCCGCGGGGGTCGTCGCCGGCGGGGCCGAGCTGCCGCCCCCGCGCGCTTCAACGGCGGCGCGGCCCCCTTCCTGGTCTCGACCGAGGCCGGCGGCGAGGGCATCGACCTCCAGGAGAGTTGCCACTGCCTGGTCCACGTCGACCTGCCGTGGAACCCGATGCGCCCCCAGCAGCGCTCGGCCGGCTGAACCGCTACGGCCGGAGGTGCCGCGTCGAGGTCTACAGCGTGCGCAACCCCGTGACGGTCGAGGGTCGCATCTGGGGGAAGCTGGAGCAGAAGATCGCGCTACGCTGGCGTACACGCCGGTCGGGGCGGTGTCGCGTCGCATCTGGGGGAAGCTGGAGCAGAAGATCGCGCTGATCGGCCAGGCGCTGGGCACCGTGTCCCGGCGGCCCGAGGACCTGATGCAGCTCGTGCTGGGCATGGCGTCGCCGGCGCTGTTCCGCGACCTCTTCGCCTCGGCACCCGGCGTCCCGCCGGAGGACCTCGAGGACTTCTTCGACGCCAGCACGGCCCGCTTCGCCGACCGGGACGCGCTGGACGCGGTCAACTCGCTGGACGCGGTCAACTCGCTGGTGGGCCACGCCGACAAGTTCGACTTCCGCGAGTCGTCGGCGCTGGTGCCGCGGCTCGACCTGCCGGACTTGGTGCCGTTCTTCAAGGCGGCGCTGCACCACAACCGCCGCAAGGTGACCGAGTCCGACGGCGGCCTGAACTTCCTCTCGCCGGACGCCTGGCCGAAGTCGCCGTCACTGCTGCGCGAGTACCGCGACGATCGCTTCGACCGCGGCGGGCCGAAGGACGACAAGCTCCTGGGCGTCGGCCGCAAGCCGGTGGACCTGGCGGTCAAACAGGCCCGCGGGCTGACGGCGTCGGCGTGCGCCCTCGACCCCGGCCACCTCGCCGGATCGCTCTTCGTTTTCCGCATCACCGCCCGCGTGACGACCGGCGCGGGCGCAGTCCGGTCCGTCGTGGCGGCCGAGCGGACCGACTCGGGCTGGGCCTTGCTGCGCGACTGGGAGCTGATCCGACGCCTGAATGACGCGTTAGGCCTGCGGCGCGACCTGCGCCGCGGCCCGGCCCGAGGCCGCGGCCGCGGGGGTCGCCGCCGACCGCCTGGCGGCCGAGGCGTTCGTCGCGTCCCGCCTGGCCGACCTCGACCTACCGTTCCGCGTCCCGGCGGTCGCGCCGCTCACGGCCCTCCTCCCCGGCGCGGAGTCGCCGCAGGTCGCGCCCGAGTCGGGTGACGCCGACCGACGGATCGACGGCACCCGCCGAATCGGTCGGCGGCGGCCGGGCGCGGCCGTGAGGGAACCTTCGCCCACGCGACCGATAGCTAAAAGGGAGCGGGAGCGGCGGCCCGCACGCCGGCGGGCCGCCCCTCGGTTACATCGCGAGTGCCGTCGCCGGCTCGCCACCGCTCGCTCCGACCCCGACGCGCGGACTGGCTCGCCGGTGGGCGAGCGGACCGGCCGTTGTAGTGAGAGATCGTTCCGCCTCGGTGGGGACGGTTAGAGCAGGTTCAGCCGCTTGGCGGTCGCGCGTACCCACAGGCCGCCCTGCAGCGCGAGCGCGGAGAGGGTGCCGCCGACGCCGGTCAGCGCCGCCGACACCGGGTGCGGGGCCAGGTAGCTCGCGGCGGTCGTCGCCAGGCCGACGCCCAGGCCGGTGAGCGCGACGCGCTTGAACCGCCAGGCCAACGCGAGTACGGACCTCGCGGTCGCCACGGCCGGCTTGGCCGCGCGGCACTTCGCGGCCGCCGCGTCGATCGCCGGCCTGAGGGCCTCGGCCGCGCGGGTGCGAAGCGCGGTGAGGCGGGCCTTGAGTCTGGCCCAGACGTTCGGGGCCGGCACCGGGCCGGGGGCGGTGGGCGGGGCGGGGTTTTGGGGTCGGGCAATCAGGACGCGGAGCTCGGGGCTGGCGAGCACCTCGAGGATCGCCTCCTTGACGGCGAGCCGCGCGCCCTCGCGGGCGGCGTCGGCCACGGCCCCGTTCAGGGCGTCGGCCAGCCCGTCGAGGATGCCGTCGAGGCGGTCGATCTGGTCGGCCAGCGGCTTGCGCTGCGGCCGGCCGTTCATCGTCGTCGTGGTCGTCGCGCTCATGGGTCTGCTCCGTAGTGGTTGGTGGGGTCGGTGGTGGGGACGGCGGTCTCGTCGGCGGGGGTGTCGGCCCCCGCGGGGTCGACCCCGCCGGCCCGCGCGACGCGCCCCGGCTTCGACCCGCGGGCCGAGGCCCCGGGGCTGGTGCGGGCGGGCGTCGCGCGGGCCGGCGGGGGCCGGGCTCAGGGGTGCGCGGGCCGGGCGGCAGTCCCGCCGGGCCCGCCGGTGGCGGCGAGCAGCTCGGCGGCGGCCGCCAGCACGGCGGCGGCGGCGCGGAGGGCCGGCCCGCCGAACGCGCCCATCAGGCCGACGCCCAGGC
>JAYTUC010000249.1:0-17789 GCA_043744775.1 Fimbriiglobus sp.
TCCTACAGCCGTAATTACCCGTTGGGTGCTCTCGCCCCGCGCGCCTTGTAGTGGCAAGCCCGCGCCCGGTGCTGGTGCCGCCTCCGCCACACCGACCACGCAAGCACCTTCTCGGACTCCGGCAGTTGCGCCCACGCGAGCCTCAGCAGCAGCCTCCGTACCTCCGGGACGCTCAGACGCACCAGCCGGTCGCCCCTTTTTTCGCCCGCCGCGGGGCCGGCAGCCTCGACCGGATCGCCGCCACCACCGCCAGCGCCAGGAGGCTCAGCGTCACGTGCCGGTGCCACCCCCGCCAGCTCCGCACCTCGTACTCGTCGAGGCCGCATTCGCCCTTCGCCAGCTCGAAGCACTCCTCCACCGCCCACCGCGCCCCGGCGACCCGCACCAGCCCGGCCAGCGGCGTGCCGGGCGGCCCGCCGCAGGCGAAGTACGCCACCTCGGACGGGTCGGCGACGGCGCGGCGGACGAGCAGCCACCGGGCGTACGACTCCGGCTCGGGGCTGTTGAGGGCCACCAGCGCCCAGTCGTACCACCGCGGCCCCTTCGACCCGTCACCGCAGCTGAGCCGGGCCCAGGCGTCAGCGGGCAGGCCGCCGGCCAGGGCCTTCGCGCGGACCTGCCGCAGGCCCGACCAGGCGGCGAAGTCGGCCCGCACCCCCAGCACGTAGCCCAGCCCGGCGTCCTCCGCGGCCTTGCGGAAGCGGTAGTCCGACCCGTACACCGAGTCCGCCGCCACCCACTTCGCCGGCACCCCCGCGGCCGCCGCCCGCTCGACCATCGACCGGGCCAGCGCGATCTTGGTCGCGAACGCGACCCCCTTGGGCACGCCGGCTTCTTCACACCGGCCCCGGTCGCCGGCCCACTCCTTCGGCAGGTAGAGCGCCCGGTCGATCAGCGCGTGGCCCTTGGCCGAGGCGTAGGCGAGGAAGACGCCGACTTGGGCGTTCTCGACCCGGCCGGCGGTGCCGGTGTACTGCCGGGCCACGCCGCACGACTTGACGCCCTTCTTCAGGAACCCCGTCTCGTCCACCACCAGCACGCCGCCGGGACCTCCCAGCGTGTCGGCGACGTAGCCGATGAGGTCGTCCCGCACGGCGTCGGCGTCCCAGTCGGCGCGGGCGAGCAGGTGCTGGACGCCGTCCGGGGCGGCGTCACCCAGCGCCTCGGCGAGCTGCCAGCCGTTCTTACGCTGCGAGTCGCCCAGGAGGCCGCGCACGTAGCCCAGGGCGCGCCGCCGCGGCTCGCTGCGGGCGAAGTGCCGGCCGATCCGCTCGCCGACCGCCTCGACCTCACCGGCCCACCCCCGGACCTGCTCCACCGTCGCCCGTCCTGACATGATCGCCCCTCGCCGCAACTCCTTGGCGGGGCTATGATACCAACTACGGCTGTAGGACTAAGTTGAGTTGCCGAGGCCAATGATGTCGATGGGCCGCCGAAAGTACGCCACGACCGACCCGGACACGACCCCCTCCACCCCGCCGGGGGTGGCGTGACTGACCACGCAGTCACGCCCCAACTTACTCGACCACCGGCCGCCGGCCAACTGGCGGGCGACGTGCGTCGGCACACCCGACCGCGCGTACACCGCCGCCTTCTCGTACCCGTCTGCAAGCTCGCCGCCGGCGCACGGGACGTACCCGACGGTCCCCAATGCAGCGACCACCGCCGCGACAGTCAACTCGTCGGGGACGCCGGGCGGCCAGTACCCGTCCGGGTCGGCCGGCCACCACAGCGCGTTCACCACTCCCACCGCCCACGCCACGCAATTGAATCGCGGGTCGGCCGGGTGGGTGACGACCGGGTCGTTGGCGGCAAGATCCGGGAACGCGGCCAGTAGGACGGGGGGTAGCACGGCCTACGCCAGCCCTCGGGCGTGGCCCCAGGCGAGCCAGTGTCCGGCTGAAGCCTCGGGCCGGCCACGGTCGGCCGGCGGCACCGGGTCGTCCCCGGTCAGCTCGCGGAGGGCGGCGAACCACGGGTCCGGGGCCTCGGCCAAGGCGGCCAGGATGAGCGGCACGGCCTCCGTCCCCAGTTTGACGATGGCGCGGTAGGCGGGGTGGTCGGCTGCGGCCGAAGGACCCGCCGCGAATCGCGTCGCTGCCCGCCACTCCGTGGCGAGGGCGTGGAACGCCGCCGCTAGGGTCGGCCGCGTCGCAGTGTCTGTGCTCATGCCCGAATTATCCTCGCACCCGCGGCCGCCGTCTACCCCCGAACCGCGAACGCAACCCGTCACGCGCCTCGACTCACAGGTTGTGGGCGGGGCTTGCCACCGAAAGGCCTGGCTCGGATGCCGGGTCGGGTGCAGCACTTAATCCTTCCGCATGATCGTCTCGTGCAAGCGGCCCACCGGGAGGCCGAGGAGCGTGATCCGCCCGACGTTGTCGATGGTCCTCCCGTCCGGCATCAGTTCCAGCGTCTGGCGCACGACCAGCGGACCCGCGTAGCGATACCGCAAGCTCAGGCGGCTGCCGTCGGTGCGGGCTGTCGCAACGCCCGCGGCGTCGGTCAACGTCGCGCTGTACCGGTTGGGGCCCACGGTGGTCATGACCCAGGTGCGGTACTGCGTCGGCTTGCCTCGGGACGTGATGGCCTGGTCGAGTTGGAACGTGCCGTTGGGGCGGTCGTGGCCGTGACTCTCAACGTGGAACGGCCGCGGCTTGCCGAGCAACAGCCGTAGTGAGCCGTTGCCCTCGCTGCGACCGCCGAACCCGGCGCGCGGGGTGAACGCGACCGGCGGCCCCTGCGCACACAGAGTGTCGCCGGCCACCAGGGCGACGACGACAGCGACGAGTAACCTGCTGCCCATCACGAGTCACACCCACCGAGACTACTGACAACACGTCGCGCCCACACTAAGCGACAGCCCACCGGATTGCAACCGCCGTCACGACGCTTGCCGGTAACTCTTACACGCCCCGCCGGCCGACCGCCACTTTGTAAGTCTTGCACTGCCTCGCCGTGGGCGTAACCCGCCTAACTGTCGGGTTTCGGGCAGTTTCACGCACGCCCCGGCCGCAAATTTCGCCCCGGCACGCGGACTGCCTGGTAGTGTTGCGACGCCTTCACGGATGACCGCGTCGCCCCATCGCCATGCACCGGAGGTCAACGGAATGACCCTGCGTCCGTCCGTCGGCTCGCTCACGACGCTCATCGCCCTCATCACATTGCCCACCTACGCGGACGCCCAGGAGCGGCACACGACCGACAACTTCGTCGTCTCGGCCCCGACCAAGGCCCTCGCGAAGACCTTCGGCGAGTACGCCGAGAAGTACCGCAAGGAGAAGGCGATCGACTGGCTCGGGGCCGAGATGAAGCCGTGGTCGGCCCGCTGCCCGCTCTCGGTGGTCGTCGAGCCCAACCGCACCGGCGGCGAGACGACCTTCTCGTTCGTCTCGTCCAACGGCGTCTCGTCGGTCGGCAGCCAGAAGATGAAGATTTTCGGCGGCGTCGAGCAGCTCCTGCACAGTGTCTTGCCCCACGAGGTGACGCACACGGTGTTCGCGCAACACTTCGGCCAGGCGGTTCCGCGCTGGGCCGACGAGGGCGGCTCGGTCTACAGCGAGAACGACGAGGAGCGCTACCAGCACGACGTGCGGTGTCGCGAACTGCTGAACTCCGGCAAGGGCTTCCGGCTCGGGGCGCTGTTCAGCATGAACAAGTACCCGCCGGACATGCACACGCTCTACGCCGAGGGCTACTCGGTCGTGAGCTTCCTGGTGGCGAAGGGCGGGCCGGCCGGGCGGAAGCGCTTCCTGGAGTTCGTGCGGGTCGGCATGCGGAACGACAACCGCAACTGGGAGCAGGCGGCCCGCCAGGTCTACGAGTACGAGACCGTGGACGACCTGCAAACCGACTGGATTCAAAGCCTCAAGTCGAGCCGCCCGGAGCGCATCGCCTCGGTCAAGCCGGCCGCCGGCCCGGACACGGTCGCCACGGCCGCGAACCCCCGCACCCCGGCCCAGTTCGCCAGCAGTGCGAGGCCGCAGACGCGCAGCTCACCCGCCGGGGTGCCGCTGCTCGACGAGCCGATCGTGCCGCGTGGCGTCGCCCCGGCGAATGAGCCGCAAGGTCGCCCGACGCCACCCGCCGCCCCGCCGCTGCCGGCCCCGATCCGCCTGGGTGCCCCCGAAGCCCCGACAAAGCGGTAAGCCAAAACTGATCTCCCGCAGAGACGCCAAGAGCGCCAAGAAAGCCAAACCATGAGTTTGGTTTTCTTGGCGCTCTTGGCGTCTCTACGGGAGATGTTCCGTTCTTGCGTCGGGTTGTGCCGGTCCGGCAATGCCGGTTGGCGTTGCGGGAAATCCGGCCCGAGTTGCGGCTTGGCGTTGGAATCCCCGCACGTCGCCGTTTATACACAGTGTGTAGCCCTCCCACTTTGCCGCCGCGCCCCCAAGGACTCACCCTCCATGTTGCCCCGCCTGCTCCTGCTGGCGTCGTTCCTCGGCGTGACGACCGCCGCCGCCGGCCTCGCCCGCGAAGAAGCGCCGACGCCCCGGCCGACCTCGCCGCAAGACCCCAAGAAGCCCAAGGACGAGCCCAAGAAGCCGGACGAACCCAAGGGGCCGAAAGACGAGCCGAAGAAGCCCAAGGACGAGCCGAAGAAGCCGGACGAACCCAAGAAGCCGGAGCCGAAGAAGCCCGACGAGCCGAAGGGGCCGACCGACGAGCCGAAGAAGCCCGAGGAGCCGAAGGCCCCGCCGAAGGACGGCAGCGTGGCCCCAGGCACCCCGAAGTTCACGCCCAAGACGCCGGGCAAGCTCGCCAAGTACGACGATGTGATTACGAAAGAGGCCAAGACGCAGGCCGGGGTCTTCGCCGTCCACCGTATCGACGACCGCGTCTACTTCGAGATCCCCGCCGACAAGCTCGGCCGGCTGATGCTCGTGCGCGCCGAGGTCGCCAAGGGGCCGAACGGAGTGTCGTTCAACGGCCAGGAACTCGGCCGCAAGTTCGTCAAGTTCGAGCGCCGCGAGAACAAGATGTTCGTGATCGAGGTGAGCTTCGACAAGCGCTCCGGGGCCGACATCCAGGGGGCCGTCGAGGCGACCAACATCGACCCGATCATTGCCAACTTCAACGTCGAGGCCGAGGGCAAGGACCGCTCCGCGGTGATCGCCGCGACCGGCATCTACATGAACGACGCCCTCGAAGTGGGCGCGCGCCGGGCGACCGGCGGCGGTGCCCTGGAGGCCGACAAGTCGTACCTGACCGACGTGAAAGCGTTCCCGCTGAACGTCGAGGCGCGGGCGCAGCTCACGTTCCGCGGCGGCGGCGCGACCAACCCCTTCGGCCCGCAGGCCCCCAGCGCGGGCGGCCCGCCCGGCGCGTCGAAGACGGTGCTGGTCCACTACTCGCTGTACTTGCTGCCCGAAGAGCCGATGCGCGGCCGCTTCTTCGACAGCCGCGTCGGCTACTTCACCGAGAACTTCACCGACTTCTCCGGCAAGCGGTCGTGGTCCGAGGGCAAGGAGTACGTCGCCCGCTACCGCCTCGACAAGAAGGACCCGGCGGCTGAACTCTCCGAGCCGGTCAAGCCGATCGTCTTCTACATCGCGGCCGAGGTGCCCGAGAAGTTCCGCGCCGCGATGAAGAAGGGCGTCGAGGACTGGCAGCCGGCGTTCGAGAAGGCTGGCTTCAAGAACGCGATCATTGCCAAGGACCCGCCGAGCCGCGCCGAGGACCCCAACTGGGACGCCGAGGACTCGCGGTACAGTGTGATCCGCTGGGTGGCCGAGCCGACGCAGAACGCGATGGGGCCGCACGTCGGCGACCCGCGCTCCGGCGAGACGATCTCGTCGCACATCATCTTCTGGCACGACATCCTCAAAATCGTCCACATGTGGTACTTCGTGCAGTGCTCCGCGAGTGACCCCCGCGCCCGCACCTTCCCGTTCCCCGACGACTTGCAGGCCGAGCTAATCCGCTACGTCGTCGCCCACGAAGTCGGCCACACGATCGGCCTGCGGCACAACCACCGCGCCAGCCAGGCCTACTCGATCGCCGACCTGCGCAACCCGGCGTTCCTCGCCAAGAACGGCAACGTCGCCAGCATCATGAGCTACGGCCGCTACAACTACGTCGCGCAGCCGGAGGACAAGGTGCCGGTCAAGGACCTGATCCCGAAGCTGGGGCCGTACGACTTCTTCGCGATCGAGTGGGGCTACAAGCCGCTGAAGGCCGCCACGCCCGAGGCCGAGAAGCCGCTGCTCGACGAGATGGCCGCGCGGCAGTTGAAGGAGCCGTTCCTGCGCTTCGGCGGCGAGGACGGCCCGGCGAGCGTGGACCCGACGGTCATGACTGAGAACATCGGCTCGGACGCGGTCAAGGCGACCGAACTCGGCTACAAGAACCTCGAGCGCGACATGGAGTGGCTGCTGAAGGGCACGACCGCCAAGGGCGAGGACTTCGACACGCTGCGCGAGGCGTACAACGCCATCCTGACGCACCGCCGGCTCTGGATGGGCGCGGTGCTCAAGCAGGTCGGCGGGGTCCTGGAGAGCCGCACGCTCGGCGACCGCGGCGAGCAGTTCAGTCGCGTGACGAAGGACAAGCAGAAGGAGGCGGTGAAGTTCGTCGTCGATCACGGCCTGAGCGTGCCGAAGAAGCTCGTCGATCCGGCGGTGCTGAACAACCTCAAGTACAGCGGCGTCGCCACGGACACGATGACCTTCCAGACCGGCCTGATCCGCAGCCTGCTGAACGCGGCCCGGCTGAACCGCCTGCTCGACGGCGAGGTCTTCGACGGCGACAAGGCGTACACGATCGCCGAACTCGTCGCCGACTTGCAGGCCGGCGTCTGGGCGAGCTTGAAGGCCGACGCGCCGAAGATCGACGCCTTCCAGCGCAATCAGCAGCGCGTCTTCATCGACGTGCTGAAGGCCGAGTTCGAGCCGCAGCCGACAAGCGGCGGCGAGGTCACCATCGGCCGCGGCGGCCGGGTGACGATCGACGCCGGCGGAGGCCGCAGCATGGAGTTGCGGGCGGTCGCGCGGATGACACTGAAGGACCTGCGCGAGCAGATCAAGGCGGCGTTGCCGAAGGCGATGGACGCGGCGACGAGGGTCCACCTCGCCGACCTCGCCGACGACCTCGACGCGTTCTTCGACAAGAAGAAGTAAGCGGGCTTTGGCCCCGCCGCAGTCGGACTGTGGACCTTCGGCCCCGCCGCAGGCGGCGTAGGGGCACCCCTCGTGGGTGCCCGGCGTGCGCTACCCTTTGTGGCGGAGCCGACGGCCCGAACCCGCCGCAATTGTTGTCACCGCCGGGCACCCACAAGGGGATGCCCCTACAAGACTACTGTCGGCGCGCCCCGCACCGCCGTCGGCCGCTTCGCCCTTGCCGGCCGCACGCGGTCGCTTATCATGGCACCTTGCCGCACTCTGCACCCGCGTACCGGACACTGCCATGTCGATCGACAAGAGCCTCAAGACCAAGACCGGCGGCAACACCAACCGCAGCGTCATGAAGCGCACCGAGCGCATCCTCAAGATGATGGAAGACGGCAAGTGGACCGAAGGGCGCAGCCCTATCGCCCTGCCCAAGACCCGCGTCCAGAAGGTCGTGCTCAAGAAGAAGAAGGAAAAGGTCGAGGGCGAGGAGGCCGCGACCCCCGCCGCCGGGGCCAAGAAGAAGTAGCCCGCCCGCGCTCTCGCACTGAAACCGCCGGCGTGGCCCGGCGGTTTCGCCGTTCCCAGGGGCCGCCCGTGCTGTTCGCGCTCGCCATCGGTGCCAACCTCGGGGGCCGCGCCGCGACTCTCGACGCCGCCGTGCGCCGACTGCGGGCGGAGCCGGGCGTGCGCGTCGTGGCCGTGAGCCGGTGGTTCGAGACGGCCCCCGTCGGCGGGCCGGGCGGTCAGCCGGCGTACCTCAACGGTGCCCTCGTCGTCGAAGCGGCCCGGTCGCCCGAAGAGTTGCTCGCGCTCTTGCACCGCGTCGAGCACGAGAACGGCCGCGTCCGCACGGTCGTTGACGGCCCGCGCACGCTCGACCTCGACTTGCTGCTCGCCGGCGACCGCGTCATCGATTCGCCGACGCTCAGCGTACCGCACCCGCGCCTCGCGGAGCGCGGCTTCGTGCTGGTGCCGCTGGCCGAAGTCGCGCCCGACATGG
The DNA here is from genome assembly GCA_043744775.1 of Fimbriiglobus sp. GTDB lineage: Bacteria > Planctomycetota > Planctomycetia > Gemmatales > Gemmataceae > Fimbriiglobus. The sequence goes on from JAYTUC010000249.1 coordinate 8,110, forward strand.
TCCACCCCGTGAGCGGCCGGACGGTACGCGAACTGCTCGCCGCGCTGCCGCCGGACGCGGGCATCGTGCCGTGGGCGGAGTCACAAGTCACCGCCGGGTCGCTGCGCGGGTTGAACGCCTTCGTCACCGGCTCCACGACCGGCATCGGCGCGGCGATCCGCGCGGCGTTCGCTCACGAGGGCGCACACGTCGTCGGCCACGGCCGGCGCGAGCGCCCCGGCGAGGCCCACGTCAGCGGCGACTTGGCGGATGCCGGGTTCGTCGCGCGGCTGCCGGGGTTGGCGTGGGAAGTCGCGGGCGGCCTCGACATCGTGGTGCTCAACGCCGGGGCCGACACCCTCACCGGGCCGGCGGCGACGTGGGACTTCTCGCGCAAGCTCGACGAGTTACTGGCCGTCGATTTGCGCTCGACGATGCTACTGGGCCGCGCCTTCGGCGAGCGCATGAAACAGCGCGGCTCGGGGGTGATCCTCACCGTCGGCTGGGACCAGGCGGAACTCGGCATGGAGGGCGACAGCGGGCAGCTCTTTGCCGCGGTCAAGGGGGCCGTCATGGCGTTCACGCGGAGTCTCGCGCTGAGCCTCGCCCCGGCGGTCCGCGTCAACTGCGTCGCGCCCGGCTGGGTCCGCACGGCCTGGGGCGAGACCGCGAGTACCACCTGGCAAGAGCGCGTCCGCCGCGAGACGCCGCTGGGCGTCTGGGGGCTGCCGGAGGACGTGGCGGCCGCGGCGGTGTGGCTCGCGTCCCCGGCGGCGCGCTTCGTCACGGGGCAGACGGTCCGCGTCAACGGTGGGGCCGTGCGATGATCGACGTGCTCCACGAAGACCCGCATCTCATCGCGGTCAACAAGCCGGCCCCGCTGCTGACGCAAGCTCCGCCCAGCGTGCCGAACCTGGAGGAACTGGTCAAGGCGTACCTCAAAGAGAAGTACGCCAAGCCCGGCGGCGTCTACCTCGCCGTGCCGCACCGGCTCGACCGGCCGGTGACGGGCGTCATCCTATTCGTCCGCAACACCAAGGCGGCGCAGCGGGTTCAGGCGCAGTTCGAGGCCAAGAGTGTCGTGAAGGTGTACCGCGCGGTCGTCGCCGGGCGCGTGCCGGAGGAGGCCGGGGTGTGGCACGACTTCGTGCGCAAAGTCCCCGACGAGGCCCGCGTCGAGCGCGCCAGCGAAGGCGAGCCGGGGGCGAAGTCGGCGACGCTGCACTTCGCTGTCGTCGGCCGCACGGACACCACGACGACACTGGAGTTGACACCCGTCACCGGGCGGATGCACCAGTTGCGCGTCCAGGCGGCTTGGCGCGGCTTCCCCATCTTGGGCGACGTGCAGTATGGTAGCGTCACGCCGTTCGGCCCGCCGAGCGAGTTGCCGCGGGACAACGTGATCGCGCTGCACGCCCGGTCGCTGACGCTGGCGCACCCCTTCGGCGGCGCGCCGCTGAGGATCGTCGCGCCGGAGCCGCCGACGTGGGCGGGGTTCACCGTACACTAACACCCCCGCCCCTCCCGCGAGCCGTGCCGTGATCCTCCCGCCGTTCCAACTCGTGCGCAACGTCGCCCCCCAGCCGCGCGTGCCGGACGTGCCCGGCCGCGTCCGCGAAGTCTGGCTCACGTCGAAGGTCGCCGCGCAAATCACGCCGGGGATGCGGGTCGCCGTCGGCTGCGGCAGTCGCGGTATTCGCAACTACTTCGCCATCGCCAAGGCCACGATCGACGCCCTGCGCGAACTCGGAGCGAGGCCGTTCGTCGTCGCGGCGATGGGGTCGCACGGCGGCGCGACGGCCGCCGGCCAGCGCGAGTTGCTGGCGTCCTACGGCCTCGACGAGGCCCGCCTCGGCGTTCCCGTTGTCAGCGACATGACGGCCGTGCAAGTTGGCGTCAACAGTTGGGGCGAGCCGTGCTGGTGGGACGCCAACGCCTTGGCCGCCGACGCCGTCGTGCTGGTGGCGCGCGTCAAGCCGCACACCGACTTCCGCGGGGCCTTCGAGAGCGGCCTCTTGAAGATGCTCGTCATCGGCCTCGGCAAGCGCGACGGGGCGGATCAGCACCACAGTTGGGGCACGCGTGGCCTGCGCGACATGATGCCCGAGACGGCCAAACTGCTCGTCGAGAAGACGCCGTTCCTGGGCGGCTTGGCCATCCTGGAGAACGCCCACGAGGAGACGGCCCGGCTCGAAGTCGTCGCCGCGGGCGACCTGTTCGCCACCGAGCCGGGGCTGCTCGAGGAGGCCCGGCGCATCATGGGCAAGCTGCCGTTCGACGCGATCGACGCCCTGATCGTCGGCGAGTGCGGCAAGAACTACTCGGGCGCGGGCATCGACCCCAACGTCGTGGGCCGGATGCTCATCGAGGCGACCCCGGAGGCCGAGACCAACCACCCGCGCGTGACGCGCATGGCGGTCCTCGACATCTCGCCGGAGAGCCACGGCAACGGCACCGGCATCGGCATCGCCGACCTGACGACGAACCGCGCGCTGGCGTCGATCGACCCCGGCCCGTTCCGCATGAACAACCTGACCGCGCGCTTCCTGTGGCGCTCGAAACTCCCGCTGGGCTTCGACACCGACCGCGAGTGCATCCAATCCGCGATCGACACCTGCTGGCAGCCGATCGAAGGCCGGCTCAAGGTGTGCGTCATTCCCAACACGCTCGAAGTGGCCGAGGCGTGGGTGTCTCTCGCGCTGGCCGACGACGTGCGCGGCAAGCCGGGCGTCGAGTTGGTGGGCGAGCCGCGCGAACTGCCCTTCGACGACGCGGGCACGCTGCGGCAAGAAGTGCTCTTCCCCCACAGTGTGCGCGGCCGGCGGACTCGGTAAGACTTCTCACCGCGGAGGAGCAGAGTAGCGGAGAAGAACTAAAACTTGAATTTGGTCTTCTCCGCTACTCTGCTCCTCCGCGGTTATGCTGCTTTCGTCACAGCGTCCCCGCTGGCGTTTCTACTACCGGGGCCGGCGTCGGCTTCACCGCACTCTCGGTCAGCTCCTTCGAGTACAGCACCATCGCCGCGCCGAGGCCGACGAAGACGATCCCCACGAGTAACAAGGGGTTCGGCATCTCAAAGTGGAAGTTGGCCCAGCCGTCCTTTTGGCTCGGGTGCCAAACACTGCTAATCAGCGTGTTGATGACCGGGGCCAGGCCGAAGATGATCGGCGCGATGTATAGCTTGTACGAGGTCGGCGGCAGGCCCGCCTCCCGCGCAGCGGCGATCGACGTGCTGGTGGCGAACACCACGCACATCGCTCCCACGGCCCCGGCAACCCCGGCGAGCGAACTAAAGGCGACAGCGTTGCCTTTGATCTCGGGCCACTCGAGCTGGCCCGAGGCGAAGAGGATCAGCGGGAAGAGGACGCCGAGGACGAAGTACGCCAGGCCGACGCACAAAATCGCGGCGATGCGGCCGTTCGGCTTGCCGCCGAATTCGAGGCCGCCAAAGGCGATGATCGGCACATAGGTGCCCCACGACAGCCCCGCCAGCACCACATAACCCCACCACGGAATGTTCATCGAGCTTGCTCCCACAGGCGGCGGAAAGTAGACCCAGGGATTGTAGGCGAGCCGGAAGCGTCAGCGGCCGGAGTGCCTGCGCTGCGACCGGTTGCGCACGCACTCCGGCCGCTGACGCTTCCGGCTCGCCGGGAACTTACCGTCGCGCGAACGCGAACAGCTCGCGGCCGTGCGGCAGCGCGTACTCGGCGTCGGTCGCCGCGTCCCCCGCCAGCCCCGAGCTCTGCGACAGCGTCAGCGCCCGCGCCTCGTGCAGTCGTAGCAGCCCGGCGTGGTACGCGCCCACCGTCAACTCGGTGTGCAGCGTTAGCGCGTGGAAGAGTTCGCCCAGCGGGCACGCGCCGCCGGCCCCCGCGCGGGTGCGGCGGTCGAGGTACGTCAGCGCGTCCGACGCCCACGGCACCCGCCCCGCCGTCGGGTCCGGCCGCGGCGCGGCGTCGAGGTCCACGCGCCGCAACGCCGACTCGACGCGCCGCGTCAACTCGTCGAGCCGGTCGAGCAGCGCCGCGGAGTGCCGGTCGAAGCGCGCGGCCACGGCGTCGAGGCTGTAGCGGGCGTCGGCCATCCAGACCGGCACGCCCGCGCGGGTCTGGCCGAGGGCGTGCCGTAGCTCGCGCAGCACCGCCTGCGGCGAGTCGTGGCCGTGGACGTACTCGACCCCCTTGGGCGTGACCCGCACCCACTCGACGAGCCACTTGCCGAGCGGCTGCGTGCGGACGGTCTCGAGGTAGCCGTCGGCCAACGCCGTGAGCGCGGCGTCGGCGGTCGCCCCGGTTCGCGGGCCGAACAGCCCGGCGAGCTTGCCGGAGCGGTACAGGCGGTGCTCCCCCGGCGTCGCCACGGCCAGCCGCAGGGCGTCGAGCAGCGCGTCGGCGTGCGCCGCGGCCGGCGGCGGGGTGGTCGCGGCGGGGCGAGGCGGAGTCAGCGTGGCGTCCATGTCCGCGTCTCGGCGTTGTGGGGGGGGCGGGGGGGCCGTACTGTAACGGGGCGACGAATCCCCACAAGCCGGACCGTGCCGACCCCGAAAAACCGACTCACCGCAGAGGGCACAAGAGGGCGCGGAGAAAGGCCAAAACCTAGGAGAGTTGAAACCGGAGTTCAGGCCCCACTTCGCCGCTTAGCGTCTTTGCGGAAGGTCGTCTCGGTTTTAGCTCGGTTTGGTGCTTTTCTCATGTGCTCTCTGCGCCCTCTGCGGTGAATATGCCTTCAACCCCCGAGTCGCCCATGCCCCCCGCACCCCCCCGCATCCTCTCCGGCGTGCAGCCGTCGGGCAAGCTGCACCTCGGCAACTACTTCGGTGCCATCAAGCAGCACGTCGCGCTGCAAGACCAGGGCGAGGCGTTCTACTTCATCGCCGACTACCACGCCCTGACCACGCTGCCCGAGGCGGCCAAGAAAGAAGCCGACGCGGCGGGCAAGGCCAAGCGCGCCAGCTTCAAGTCGGCGCGGGAACTCCTTGCCGAGAACGTTTGCGACGTGGCCCTCGATTACCTGGCGTTGGGCCTCGACCCGGCGAAGGCGGTGTTCTACCGGCAGTCGGACGTGCCCGAAGTCACCGAGTTGGCGTGGTTCCTCGCGACGGTGACCGGCATGGGATTGCTCGAACGCGCCCACAGCTTCAAGGACAAGGTCGCCAACGGCATCTCCCCGAGTGTCGGGCTGTTCACGTACCCGGTGCTGATGGCGGCCGACATCCTGATCGTGCGGGCCAACGTCGTGCCGGTCGGCAAAGACCAGGTGCAGCACCTCGAGATGACGCGCGACATGGCGGGGCACTTTAACGCCGCCTACGGCGAAGTCTTCCCGATGCCGCGCACGAGCATCCAAGAATCGAGCGCGGCGGTGCCCGGCACGGACGGCCGCAAGATGAGCAAGTCCTACGGCAACACCGTCGAGATCTTCGCCGAGGGCAAGCCGCTGCGGTCGGCCGTCATGGGAATCGTCACCGACTCGACCCCCGCCGACGCGCCGAAGGCCCCCGAGACGTGCAACGTCTTCGCCCTGTACAAGCTGTTCGCCACGCCCGAGGAGCAAGCCGAGCTTGCGGCGATGTACCGCGACCCGACGCTGCACGCTGACGCGCGCAACGGCCGGCCGTTCGGCTACGGCGACGCCAAGGGCGCGCTCCTGGCCAAGATCGACGCCGAGTTCGCCCCCGCGCGGGAGCGCCGCCGGCAGCTCGCCGCCGACCCCGCTGCCGTCGAGGGGGTGCTGCAAGCGGGGGCGCGGCGGGCGCGCGAGGAGGCCCGCCGCACGATGGCGCTGGTGCGCGAAGCCGTCGGCATGGCCGCCGCCCCGGCGAGCGGGGGACGATAGTCCCCTGAGGGGACTCCCGTTACGAAGGGAGTGTCACGGCAGTCGTCGGACCTCGACCGCCCCGCCGACGGCAACCTCGACGCGCAACTCGCACCCGTCGAGGAGGCTCATCCCCACCAGGGCCTCGGTGCCGACCGCCGAGACGGTCACTCGCCGCTGCACGCCGAACCACGCGACGTCACCGCGAACCACGTCGTACTCGTCCCGCGACCCGTCGGCCAGAATCGCGGTCCCTCGCCCGACGTACACCAGGCCGAGCGTAACCACCAGCCCCGGCGGTAGCGTCAAGTACCCGGAGAAGCCGGTGTCGATCACGGCCGGCACCACAGCGGAGCCGGCCGGCCCTGAGACATCCAGCAAAACAATGGCTTCGCGGTGGCCGTCGACGGTGCCGGTCATCATGACGGGCGTCCGGGATGCCGGCGAATGACGTAGGCCGTAGGCCGATTCGCGCGCATGATCCACAGCCGCGCGCCGGGCCGACGTTCTTGCATCCGCGTAGCGGCCTCGTTGTCGTCGGCGTCGATCTCGTAATCGCCGGTGTCAACGTCGATGACGACGTACTTGCCGTCGTCTCCGGGGACTAGTTTCGGCCGGACATAGCGTTCGTACGCCTCGCCGCCGAGCCGACCGACCTCGCTGACGGTGCCGCGGGCGCGGGGTTCTGACACGCGAAAACTCCCCGAAGGACTGACCTCAAGTCACGCCAGTGTGGCACGCCCGTGGGGCCGCGTCACCCGCCCTGGGCCTTCGTCACCGCCAGCGCGAACAGCGCCGCGGCGAGCGCCCACGCCGGCAGCACGATCACCGCCACGCTCAGCAGCGTCTCCTGGAGGCCCAGCTTGAAGAGCCGCCAGAAGGCCGCGAAGCCGGCCAGCGAGCCGGCGACCAGGCCGATCGACACGCACAGCAGCGAGCCGAACAGCGTCACGCCGTTGACGAAGACCACCGTCGCCGCGAGCCGCACGACCGCCTCCTTGACCGGGCCGTAGTTGATGCCGAAGAAGTTGCCGACGAGGGCCAGGAACACCGCCACCGCGACCGTCTGGACGACGACCGCCCCGACAACGACCAGGAACAAGAAGACGCCGACGGCGAAGTTGGCTTGCTTGACGCCCGCCGCGATCTTCACGATCACCAGGAGCGTCGGCATGGCCCCCAGCGCCGCGGCGGCGGCGGCCTCGGCCCACCACGGCACGCCCGACGGCACCGCCTCGCGCTCCAGGGTCGGGTCGCGGTGGTGCCCGGCGACCTCGCCGAAGCCGTCGGGGCGGCGCTTGCCCTTCTTCTTTTTGCGCGGGGCGTCCGGCTCCGGCGGCAGCAGTTCGCCGTCGTCCTCGGGCGGGTAACTCAGTGGCGGCGGGACGTGCGGGGCCTCGAAGGCCACGCCGTAGGGGGTGACTTCCTCGTCGTCCTCGTCGCGCGGCCGCGTCGGCTTCGTGCTCATGCCTATGATGATACGCGACTTCGGTACAATGCCCCGACGCCAAGCCCTGACCCCAGCGCCACCCCTGGCCACGCCCGAGACGCCCGCGATGAACGACGACAAGATCGGCGAGTACCTCGCGCAGTTCGCCACGGCCCGCAAGCAGATGATGGACCAACTCCGCCGCGTGCTCGTCGGCCAGAACGACGTGATCGAGCAAATCCTCGCGGCCGTGTTCACCCGCGGCCACTGCCTGCTCGTCGGCGTGCCCGGTTTGGCGAAGACGCTGATGGTGTCGAGCCTGGCGCAAATCCTCGACGTGTCGTTCAAGCGCGTGCAGTTCACCCCCGACTTGATGCCGTCGGACATCACCGGCACGATGGTCCTCGACGAGAACGACGAGGGCCGCCGGGAGTTCCGCTACGTCCGCGGGCCGATCTTCACCAACGTTTTGCTCGCCGACGAGATCAACCGCACCCCGCCCAAGACCCAGGCGGCGCTCCTCGAAGCGATGCAGGAGCGCCAGGTGAGTGCCGGCCAGGAGACGTACAAGCTGCCCGACCCGTTCTTCGTCATCGCCACGCAAAACCCCATCGAGCAGGAGGGGACGTACCCGCTGCCGGAGGCGCAACTCGACCGCTTCATGTTCAACGTGCGGGTCGATTACCCGACGCTCGACGAGGAGAAGAAGATCGTCGGCATGACCTCGAAAGACGAGACGCCGGAGTTGACGAAGGTCATCACCGGGCGGACGATCTTGAACCTGCAGAAGCTCGTGCGCAGCGTACCGGTGAGCGACTTCGTGACCGACTACGTCGTCGCCTTGGTGCGGGCGACGCGGCCCAAAGACCCGACGGCCCCGGAGTTCATTCGCCGCATGGTCGATGTCGGGGCCGGCGTGCGGGCGGGGCAGTACCTCGTGCGCGGGGGGCAGGCATTCGCGGCGATGGACGGCCGGTTCAGCGTCTCGGTGGACGACATCCGCCGCGCGGCCGTGCCGGTGCTGCGGCACCGCATCAACGCCAACTTCCAGGCCCAGGCCGAGGGCAAGACCAGCGACGACCTCGTCGCCGACCTGCTGCGCACCGTCGGCGAGCCAGAGCCGGCCAAGTACGCCACCAAGAAGAAGGCGTAACGTGATCACGCGCATCTTCGGCCGCACGCTCACCGAAGTCTCGCCGTCGGCGTTGGCGGGACACCTGCTCGCCGCGGGCTTGACGGTCGAGCCGCACTTCCGCGGCGACGACCTCGGCTGGACCGGCGGCACCCTCACGCTCCCCGGCCCCGGCAGCCCGATGCAACTCGAACGCTTCCTGACCGCCGAGGACGAGTTGCGGGCCGACCTGAACAACTACGCCGCCGAGTTGGAGACGATGGACTACAACCCGAATCACGTGATGTTGATGCAGCACGTCATCCAGACGCAGCAACTGTTTGCGTTGAGGCGGCCCCTCGACCACTCCGACGAGTCGATGTTGGAGACGCTGAACACGACCGTGGCACAGTTTCTGGCGCAGCAAACCGACGGCGTGTACCAGATCGACGGCGACGGCTGGTTCGCCGCAGACGGCGAACTGCTGTTGCCGGAGTATTGAAGCCTCATATCACCGAAATAAGAGTTTTGCCGCGGAGACGCAGAGACGCGGAGAAAACCAAATTCAAGTTTAAGATTTGGTTTTCTCCGCGTCTCCGCGGCAAAACTGTTTTTCCAAACAGAGGCCAGCCATGCTTGCCGAGCAGTACCTTCGCCCCGAGGTGATCCAGCAGGTCGCGCGGCTCGACTTGCGCGCGAAGTTCATCGTCGAGGGCTTCCTGAGCGGATTGCACAACAGCCCGTTTCAAGGGTTCTCCGTCGAGTTCTCCGAGCACCGCAAGTACTCGCCCGGCGACGACGTGAAGGACATCGACTGGAACGTCTACGCCAAGACCGGCAAGTACTACATCAAGAAGTACCGCGCCGAGACCAACATGACGGGCTACCTCGTCATGGACCTGTCGGCCAGCATGAACTACACGTTTCGCCAGCAGTTAACGAAGTTCGACTACGCCATTTGCCTCGCGGCGGCACTCGGATACATGATGGTGCATCAACAAGACCCCGTCGGCCTCGTCACGTTCGACACAAAGATTCAGACCGTCATCCCGCCCAAAAGCAAGCGGTCGCAGATCGGCACACTGTTGTCGGTACTCGCCAACTTGAAGCCGGCGGGCGAGACGGACATCGCGAATGCGTTGACGCGGCTCGTGCCGATGGTGCGCGGCAAGTGCCTCGTCATGGTCTTCAGCGACTTACTGACCGACCCGGACCCGGTCTTGAAGAGCCTGTACCGGCTGCGGCACGCGGGGCACGAGGTGATCCTGTTCCACATCCTCGACGAGGCCGAGGTCCACTTCCCGTTCACGGGGCTGGTCGAGTTCACCGACGTGGAGACCCCCG
>JAYTUC010000250.1:0-4526 GCA_043744775.1 Fimbriiglobus sp.
CGTGAGCCGGGGGTTTCTCGGGACTTGCTGCTTCGAGAAACCCCCGGCTCACGCCGACAGCTCGCCGGGTTTCGCCGCCGGCTCGCCGGGTGTCGCCGCCGGGCTGGTCCGGGCCAGGGCATCGACGGCCTTCAACAGCGTCGGCACGCGGTACGGCCCGGCCATCGCCGCGACGAGCGCCGCGGCCTCCTCGACGGCCAACCCCACGGCCGACACGTACAGCGGCGACCGACTGCCGCCGCGGCAGACGGCGAGCGCGTCGGTGGCGCTGGCGTAGCGGGTCTTGGCGACGCCGACGACAATGCCGCCGAGGGCCGCGTGCAGGTGCGCCCCCAGCCCGGCCGCGCCGCCACCCAGCCAGACGTACCCGTCCACGACGACGACCTCGGCGGGCGGCCCGAGGGCGAGGACGCCCAGCAGGCACGGCAGCTCGCGGCGGTAGAACGCCCCCGGCTCGTACTCGGCCGCCGGCGGGAAGGTCGCCACGGCCTGGAACGCCGCCGCGGCGGCCGCCCAGTCGTCGAACCACAGCCCCGCCGCGACCGCCGCGCCGTCGCGGTAATCGACATCCACGCACGCGATCACGGCGACGCCCTTCGAGAATCTCGGGACGCTACAGCCCGTCGGGGTGATCCGACAACCAGTCCGGGAAGCTCGCCTTCAGGGCGTCCCGCGTCGCGCTAGAATCGAGGATCACGTCCATGCCGCCGTCGTAGGGGTGCAGCAGCCAGCGGTAGTCGAGGGGCGCGATCAGGACGTTCGGCTCGGTGCCGTACGCGACTCGCCTCACGATGGCATCGAAGCCGCCGGGGAGCCAGCAGTGCCGGCTCACGTAGACGTGCCAAAAAGTTGGCCCCCCCCAGTCGTCGGTGCGCTCGTGCATGGCGACGCTGCGCCACGGCAACCCCTGCGGGTCGAGGGTTGACCAGTGCTCCTCGCGAGTCGGCTCGGCCAGCCCGGAGTACCCCGTCGTGAGAAGCGCAAGCGTTTCGCCGGCGTGAGTAAGGGAGCCGAGGACGATATTGTGGCGAGCGAGCAGCGTGGCGTACTCGTCTTCGTCGCCGGGGTACCGCTGCATCTCGGGCAGGCTGTGGAACCGCACCCAGCGGCCGGGGAACGCGCTCACGAGTTCGTGACCGATCGGCTCGCACTTTGGGAAACTGCGCTGCCAACTCGCGGGCATCGGGGAGTCCTTGGGTGCGTGGGGGAGACGCGGTCGCGAGCCGGAAGCGTCAGCGCCCGGAGTTCTTCGCTGTCAAAGAACTCCGGGCGCTGACGCTTCCGGCTCGCCACCTCTTGCTTGTCGCCGTCACTTCCGCGGCCTCTTGTCGCCCTCGGCGAGGCGGTTGTAGTATTGACGCAGCATGTCGTTGTATTTCGGCATGAACTGCTCCTTGTAGTACTGCGTCATCTCCTGACGCAGCCGGTCCGGCAGGTGGCCCCAGACTTGTTTGGTCGCGGCGTCGTCCGGCGGCAGCGCCGGCTTCGACATCGGCTGGCCGGGGCCTTCGCCGCCCTCGCCGGAAGTCTTGTCGCCAGGTCCGCCGGGTTCCTTGCCGCCGGCCTCGCCGCCCATCGGCTGACCCTTGCCGCCGGGCATGGGCATTGGCACGCCCTGGTCGCCGGGTTCCTTGCCGGCCTCGCGGTCGCGCTGCTGCTTGCGGGCCTGGCCGCGCGGCGACGGCGACTCGCCTTGCCCGCCGCCCATCGGCTTCGCGCCACCGCCCGTTGGTGGTGGCATCCCGCCGGCCTCGCCGCCCATCGGCGGGGGTTTGCCTTGCCCCTCGCCGCCCATGGGCGGGGGCGGCATCTCGCTGTCGCCGTCCATCGGGGGCGGCGGCTTCAAGAGCTTGTCGATGTCGTCGAGGATGCCCTGCTGCGTCTTCTGTGTGAACGCCCCGGAGTCCTTCTCTTGCAAGCGGTCGCCGGCCTCCTTGCCCTGGGCGACGATGCGCTCGGCGATCGCCGCCGGCGTCTCCTCGATCGCCGGCGGGGTCACCTTCGCCGCCGGCCGCAACTGCGCGACGACCGCGTCGGGCAGTCGCGGCATCACGGGGGCGACGCCGGCGCACAGGGGGCCGGCCGTCGCCAGGGTCCACGCGAAAGTCAGGGTCCGCACGGGGGTCACTCCTTCGGCTGTTGGGCGTCGCGCAGTTGGGCCGCCAGGGCGTCGAACAGGTCGGCGATGTCGCGCTGCGCCAACTCGATCTCGCGCAACTCCGCCAGCGCGTCGGCGTCGAGCTTCGTCGAATCGGGGTTGGCCGCGGCGAAGGCGGCCGTGCGCTCGTTGACTTCCAGTTGCAGTGCCCGCAACGCCTTCAACTGCGCCAGCACCGGCAGCGTGTCGGGCTTCGGCTTCGGCGGCTCGTCGCCCTCCGTCATCGGCGTCGGCGGGCGGTCGAGCTTCTCGTCCGGCTTCGGGGCGTCCTTCGGGTCTTGCTGCAAGGCGTCGGCGATCTGGTTCAGTCGGCGCAGGGCGAGTTGCATCGGCTGGCCGACGCGCTTGGCGGCAATCGCCTCGGCGACGGGGTCGTAGGCTGCGGCGGGGTCCAGGTCGGCCACGTCTTGGCCGCGGGCGGTGACGCGCTTGGCCGCCTGGCGCATGGCGTTGGCCGCCTGGGTGGCCAACTTCTCGAACACCGGCAGGTCGGTCAGGTTCTTCGCGGCGAACTGCGCTACCTCCTCGGCGAGCGCCGCCTGGCCCTCGCCCAAGTCGCGCAGGCTGCGCTGCAAGGGCCGGTCGAAGCCCTTGGCGGTCGCGGCGGCAGCGTCGATGCGTGCCCCCTCGGCGACAGCGGCCTTCTGGCGGTCGCGCAGGAGCTTCAACTGGTCGGCGAGCTTGGCCTTCTCCTCGCGGTCGAGCTGCTGCTGGTCCTGCTTGCCGGTGCGTTCGAGCCTGTCGAGGGTCTCGTCGAGCTTGTCGAGCGCCTCGTCCTGCCTGGCCGTCGGGGCGTTACCGCGCTCGAGGTCGTCGCACGCCGCCGCCATCTTGGCCGCGGCCTGGCGCAGCGTCTCCGCCTGGGCCTCGCCCTGCGGCTCGCGGGTCAGCCGCTCCACGAGGTCCTCGGTCTTCTGCCGCAGGCGGTCCTGCTCCCCGGCGAGCTTCTTCAACAGCGCGTCCTTGTCGGGGCCGGCCGGGAGTGCCGCGGCCGCCTTAGTCTTCTTGCGCAACTCGTCCTGCTCGACGGCGAGACGGTCGATCTGCTCCGCGGCCGCCTTCCGCTTCTTGGTCAACTCGTCGGTCGCGGCCTCGGGAGGCTTCTCGGTCAGGGCGTCGGCGAGCTTGTCGAGGCGAGCCGCCGCGGACTGCACTGATGCCCTGGCCTCGTTGGGCTTCTGGGCGCGGGTGTCGGCGGCGGCGCGGCGCAGGTCGGCGGGCAGGGCGTCGCCGCCGGCCGCGCGGACCGCCTCGCGCAGGGCGTCGGCCTCGGCCTGGGCGTCGGGCTTGCCGGCGGCCTCTTTCCGGTCGGCGATGCGGCCGGCCTTCGCCAGCAGGTCGGCGGCGCGGCCGGCGGCGGCGTCGAGTTTCTCCGCGGCCCCGGCGAGTGCCGCCTTCTCGGCGGGTGTCAACGCGCCGGGGGCCTTGCCGGGGGGGACTTTGCCGGCCGCCTTGGCCGCGAGTTCGCCGGCCTTCGTCACGTCGTCCTTGACCGTGCGGGCCTCGCCGCGGACCTCGCCCGCGCCGCCCCACTGCTCCAGGCGTTCCAGGATATTCCGGAAGCCCTTCGCGGCGGTCGGCTGGCTGGCGGCGGCCTGCTTCAAGCCCGCGGCCACCGCCTTGGCGTCCGGCACGCCCGGCGTCTCGGCCGCCTGCTTGGCCGCGCCCAGGCCCGCCTCGGCCGCCTCGAGCGACTGGTCGGCGAGCCGGTTCAACTCCCCGGCGATCGCGTCGATCTTGTCGGCGGTCGGCGAGCGCGTCAGCGCGTTCGCCTGGGCCGTCTGCCGCAGTTGCTCGACCTTGGCCCGCAAGCCGTCGGCGGCGTCGGCGACCTTGGCGCGGACTTGCCGCTGCTCCTGCTCCGCCGCGGCGAGTGTCGCGATGTCCTCTCTCGACAGAGTCCCGGCGTCGGCGGCGGCCTTCAACTCCGCCGTGCGGGCCGCCGCCTCGCGCTGCTGCGCTTCGAGCCGCAACGCCTCGGGCCGCAAGTCGGCGAGGGCCTTCAACAGTACCGCTTCGAGCGACGGCCGGCTCAGGATGCGGACCTCGACTTCCCGACTGCGGCCCGGCTCCTTGAGCGCGGTGCGGTCGTCCCAGTCGGCCGCGGCCAGGCGGAGCGTGAGCGTGTCGCCGTCCTGCAACGGCAGCCCGCCGGGCCTCGTAAACGCCGCCACGGCGAAGCGGCGCGCGGCGTCCAGTGCGAACGGCTTCGGCGGCGCGGTCGCCAACGCGCCGCCGGTCAGTGCCGGCAGCAACGGGGCGACGGCGGCCAGGTCGGTGAGCGGCAGCGTCCGCCACGGCGCGTCGGCCCCCGTGCGGTACTCGCAGGCGATCGAGCGCACGGCGAACGGCCGGTCCTCGGCGTGGC
>JAYTUC010000251.1:0-4513 GCA_043744775.1 Fimbriiglobus sp.
GAGTTGGGCGTGACGAGTACGCTGGCGAAGCCGTTCACCGGCGAGCAACTGCGGGCGGCGGTGCGGGGCGAAGTCCCGGCGAGCGGCGGGCGTTAGCCCGCTGTTTACTCCCCGGAGTGGGAGGCACAACCTGCCGGATGTTTCGAGCGCTCGCAGGATGCCAACATTCCCACACTGGGCTGTCCACAGCGAGCTAATACCCGCCGCTCGCCGGGAGACGCGCCGCCCCCGACAGGTCGGAGATAACGGCCCCGCCAAGCCCGCCGCGAGTGCAAGTTGCCTCGCCACGCCGTGAGCGGGCGTGGCAAGCACTGGTAACTGAGTCGATAGTTCCGCTGTGGGAGGGCGCGCCAGATGGGAGTCGGTGATTGGTTCCGGAAGATGTTCGGCGGCCAGCCGTCGCCACAGGAGATGGTTCCGTTCCTAGACGCCGAGACTGATCGTGTCATCCGCATCCCGGTGTCGAAACTGCGACCTGGCACCATCCAAATCCGTCTACAAGATACCGACGAGTTGGTCTGGGCACTGCCCGATCAATTCCGCCAAGGGAAGGTCGAGCACGCGGAGTTCGATGAGGGCATCCGGGATTACATCCGGCAGATTCAGACCGCCTTCGCCGAACACCGTCCGATGACTTTCGGGGAGTGGGAGGAGGGGTTCCGCCGCGACCGCAACCCGGCGCGGGAGATCGCAATCTGGTCACACGCGGGGGACATATACTCTGCGTTCGCGGGTAATGAGGAGGCCGCCGCCCGCCGTAAAGACGTGTATCGGTGCATTGTGGCCTGCATGACGACCGGTCCTCACGCGGTCTGGAAGGTACTTCGGCCCGAGGTGCTGAGCCGAGCTGAAGCCGAGCGAGTGGTCAACCGTTTTTTCGGTAAGTAGGCGAACCAACTGTCGGGCATGGCTGCCCGGCCGTCCGGCGACAGTATGCAGAGGCGGAGTTTGGGACTGCTGGTGCTCGAACCGACTTCTTTGAAGAATTACCAAGACATATTCGTGTGCGGCTAAAGTTGCTATGAGGGCCACATAGTAGTGGGGAAGTGCATTTGGTACGCGGTAAATGCTACGCCTTGTCAGACGAGCCTGCGTCGCTCCTTGACGCATATCGCAACAATCTCCAGTCGCTGACGCTTCAAGCTCGCCTTAAATCTTCAAAACACCCGTGCTGTCGCCGAAGCTGTTCAGCGGGGCACCGAGGCGCTCGAACATCGCTAGGTACAGGTTCATCAGTGGCGTCTCCTTCGCCACCTTGACGTGCCGGCCGGTTTCGAGGCCGCCGCCGCCCTTGCCGAGTAGCAGGATCGGCAAGTCGTCGTGGTTGTGGCGGTCGCCGTCGCTGATGCCGCTGCCGTAGACCATCGTCACGTTGTCGAGCAGGGTCGAGCCGCCGGCCTCCTTGACCGCCTTCATGCGGCCCATCAGGTACGCCAACTGCTCGACGTGGAAGGCGTTGATCTTCTGGATCTTGGCCTGCTTCTTCGCGTCCCTGCCGTGGTGGCTCAGGTCGTGGTGGCCGTCCGGGACGCCGATCGTCGGGTAGGCGTGGTTGCTGCCGTCGTTGGCGAACGGGAAGGTCACCACGCGGGTCAGGTCGGTCTGGAACGACAGCACCATCAGGTCGCACATCAGCCGCATGTGGTCCTGGCGTTCCTTGGGCACGCCGGCCGGCGTCGGCATGTCTGGCTTGGCCACCGGCTTGCGGGTCAACGCCTCTTGACGCACCTTGTCGATGCGGTGCTCGACCTCGCGCACGGCCGTCAGGTACTCGTCGAGCTTGCGCTGGTCGCTGCCGCCGAGCTGTTTGGTGAGCGACTTGGCGTCCTCCGAGACGTAGTCGAGGACGCTCTTGGCGCGGGCGTCCCGCCTGGCCCGCACGGCGGCGGTGTCCTTGGGGTCGGTGCCGCCGAAGAGGCGCTCGAAGACGAGCTTGGGGTCGGTCTCCTTGCCGTTGGGCGACGCCTCGCCGCGCCACGACAGGTTCGACGAGTAGGCGCAGCTGTAGCCGGAGTCGCAGTTGCCGGCGAGTTGGCCGCGCTCGATGCCGAGTTCGAGGCTGGCGAAGCGGGTGGCGTCGCCGATCGCGTCGGCGACGTGCTGGTCGGCCGACTTGCCGATGCGGATGTCCGCGCCGTGCGTCTTGCGGGCCTGCCGGCCGGTCAGGAACGACGACATGGCGCGGGCGTGGTCGCCGCCGCCGTCGCCGTTGGCGCGGGCCTTGTCGAGCGTCAGCCCGGTCACGACGTTGAGGTGCTCGACGTAGGGCTGCAGCGACGACAAAGTCTTCGGCAACTCGCCGAGTTTCCCCACAGTTGCGGGGGTCCAGTCGGGCACGTGCACGCCGTTGGGCACGTACATGAAGGCGACCCGCTTCGGGGCACCGCTCGCGGCGATGGCCGAGCCGGCGGCACTGGCGGCGGATGGCGGCGCGGCCGACGCCAGCGACTCGAGCCACGGCAGGGCGACGATCGTGCCGAGGCCGCGGAGGGCCTGGCGGCGGGAAATCCCTGTCACGTTCGGGGCCATGTCACTCGCTCCGGTTGGCTTTACGCTTCTGGAAGGCGTCACTCTCCGCGATGGCCAGCACCAGCGCGGAGAACCGGTCGTCGCCGGCCTTGAGCTTCAAACTGAGCTCGTCCAACACGCACTTGTCGTAATATTCTAGCCCGCGGCCCGTGGCAAACGTGAGAAGTTTCTCGGCCAAGCAGCGGCGAAACATCTCCGCTTTGCCGAGCAGCACCTTGCGCAACTCGCCGGGTCCGTCGAAGGTCGCGCCGTCGGGCAACACGCCGGTGGCGTCGATCTTGATCTTGTTGTCCTGGTCGCGCCAGCCACCGATGCCATCGAAGTTTTCGAGGCCGAAGCCGATGGGGTCGAGCTTGGCGTGGCAGCCGGCGCACGACGGGTCGGCCCGGTGCTGAACCATCTGCTGCCGCAGCGTGCCCTTCAACACGCCCTTCGGCAACTCGGGCACGTCGGGCGCGGCCGGCGGCGGGGCGAGGCCCAGGATGTTTTCGGTGATCCACTTGCCGCGCTTCACCGGCGAAGTCCGCGTCGGGTTCGACGTGACGGTGAGGATCGCCGCCTGACTGACCAAGCCGCCGCGGCGGTTGTCCGGCAACTTGACCTGCCGGAACTGCTCGCCCCGGATGTTGGGGAGGCCGTAGTGCCACGACAGCCGGTCGTTGACGAACGTGTAATCGGCGTCGAGGAATTCGAGGACGCTGCGGTCGTTCTTGACGACGTGGCCGAAGAACAGTTCGCTCTCGCGGACCATGGCGTTGCGCAGCGACTCGTCCCAGGTCTTGAACGTCTCAGGGTCGGGCGTGACGCCACGCAGACTCCGCAGTTGCAGCCACTGCCCGGCGAAGTTCTCCGTCAGTGCGACCGCCTTGTCGTCCTTGAGCATCCGCGCGATTTGGGCCTTCAAGACGCCAGGCTTGCGGAGTTCGCCCTTCTCGGCGAGTCGGTACAACTCGTCATCGGGCATCGACGACCAGACGAAGTAAGCCAGCCGCGTCGCCAGCTCGAACTCGCTGAGCACGCGGGAGTCTTGGCCGGGCAGCGGGTCGGCCTCGACGCGGAACAGGAAGTTCGGCGACGCCAACACGGCCTTGAGCGGCAGCAGCAGCGCCCGGTCGTAGCGGTCGCCGTCGGCCGCGGCGAGGTCGTAGAGCTTCATGAGCCGATCGACTTCGGCGGGGGTCACCGGCCGGCGGAAGGCGCGGCGGGCGAACTCGCCGAGCACCTTGGTCGCGCAGTCGCGGTCTTCGCCGGGCGTGGTCGGGATGGCGACCAAGATCAGCTTCGTCGAAGCCGGCAGCGGCTTGACGGCCCCCTTGAGTGGGCCTTCGATCTCGATCGAGGCGATGCGCAGGCTCCGCGGCGCGTCCTCGGCCTTGAGGGTCTTGGCGTCCGACGGGTTGACAAAGGCAGCCGACACGCGGCGCTCGCCGGCGTCGATGTAACGCTTCGTTTCGACAGTCACCGGCTTACCCGGCTCGCCGGCCACGTCGTGGGTCTGCACCGCCTTGCCGTCGATGAGGACTTGCATCTTGGCCGGCTGGTCGCCCTCCGGGGTGCCGGTCGCCCTGACACGGATGGCGTACTCGCCGGTGGCCGCGAAGTGGAACTTCGCCAGCGACGCGCTGCCCTCAGCGGTGAAGTGGATCGACTCGTTGCCGCGTCGGCCGAGCCGCGGCGAGATGACGAGGTTCTGCGGCCTGAAATTCTGCCTAGACGAGATGACGGTCCCGGCCGGCACGACGGCCGCTTCGAGCACCGCGTCGGCGGCGGTCAGGTACTTCTCGAGCAGGATCGGGGGCAGCGACAGCACGTCGCCGATGTTATCGAAGCCGTACCCCACGTCGTCGTTCGGGAAGTCCTCGGCCGGCCGGAAGGCGACGCCGCAGAGGTCGCGGACGGTGTTGTTGTACTCGGCCCGGTTGAGCCGCCGCAGGGTGACGCGGCCGGGGTCCTTGGGGCCGACGCAGTTGACCTTGATGAAGCT
>JAYTUC010000252.1:0-4501 GCA_043744775.1 Fimbriiglobus sp.
ATTTGCCCGCCGGTGGACACCGACTTCTACACGCCCGACCCGATGCCGCGGCCGCGCGAGGACTTCTACCTCGTGGTGTCGGCGCTCGCCCCGTACAAGCGCTTCGACCTGGCGCTCGACGCCTGCGCCGCGCTCGGCCGGCGGCTCGTCGTCATCGGCGGGGGCCAGGACGAGGCGCGGCTGCGCCGCCGCGCCGGGACGACGGTCACCTTCCTGGGCCGCCAGCCCGACGAGGTGTTGCGCGACCACTACCGCCGCTGCCGGGCGCTGCTGTTCCCTGGCGAAGAGGACTTCGGCATCGTGCCGGTGGAGGCGCAGGCCTGCGGGGCACCGGTGATCGCCTTGGGCAAAGGCGGCACCGCCGAGACGGTCACGGCCGCGACGGGGGTCTTCATCGCCGCGCAGACCGTGGCCGCGACCGTCGCCGCGATTCAGGAGTTCGAGCGGCGGGCCGGCGCGTTCGACCCGGCGGCGGCGCGGGCCAACGCGCTGAAGTACGGCCGGGGGCGTTACGAGGCCGAGCTGTTCGGCTACGTCGAGGCGGTGCTGGCGGGGCGACACCCGGCGACTCGGCCGCTATGATGGCAACTCACGAAGTGGGGGGCGTTGGGCATGGCGCGTCGATCGAAGGCCCGCGAGGTGGCGTTGCAGTTGCTGTTCCAGCACGACCAGAACGGCGTGCCGGTGCCGCGCCCGGCGGTCACGCGCTTCACCCGCGACCGCCTCAGCGACCGCGAGTTGGAGGCGTTCGCGCTGTCGCTTTACGACGGCGTGTTGAGGCACCAGGCCAGCATCGACGCGTTGCTGACGAAGACCGCCGAGAAGTGGCGGCTGTCGCGCATGATGCCGGTCGATCGCAACGTCTTGCGGATGGGCGCGTACGAGTTGCTCCACGGCGAGGAGAAGGCGGCCACGGGTGTCGTCATCGACGAGGCGATTGAGTTGGCGCGCCGCTTCGCCACGCTCGACTCGCCGGGCTTCGTCAACGGGATTTTGGACAAGATCGCGCAGTCGCGGCCAACCCCCGAGAACAAAACCCATTCACCGCAGAGGGCACATGAGGGCACATGAGAAAGGCAAAAGGCGAGGAGAGCCAAAACATGAGTTTGGGTCCTCCCTCCGCGCCTTAGCGTCTTCGCGGGAGGTCGTCTCGGTTTTGACTGTGCTGATGCCTTTCTCATGTGCTCTCTGCGCCCTCTGCGGTGAATAGGCCTTTTCGCCAAAGGTTCCGATGCCGCGTCGCTCGCCGTTCACTTCGCTGTGCATGAACCTCCACGCCGCGCTGCACCCCGTCGTCGCCGACCTGCACGCCCACACCACCGCGAGCGACGGCGACTTCACGCCGTCGGGCCTCGTCGCGCTGGCGAAGCAGGCCCGCCTCATCGCCCTCGCCGTCACCGACCACGACACCCTCGCCGGCTACGCGGAGGCCCACGCCACCGGGGTGACGCTGGGGGTGCGCGTCGTGCCGGGGGTCGAGTGTACCGCCGTCTGGGCCGGGCGCGAGCTGCACGTCCTGGGGCTGTTCGTCGATCCCGCCGACGGCGAGTTCCTCGCCCACCTCGCCGCCGTCGGCCGGCAGCGGCGGGCGCGCTTCTTAGCACTGATCGAGGCGCTCGCGGGGCAGGGGGTCGCCTTCGCGCCGGGGCGGGTCGAGGGGCTGGCCGACCGCGTGCCGAGCCTCGGCCGCCGCCACGTCGCCGGGCTGCTCGTGAACTCCGGCGTCGCGGCGAGTTGGGGCGAAGCCTTCGGGCTTTACTTGAAGTCGGTGCTGCCGGGGGTCCCGCCGACGCACTTCACGGACCTGCCCGAGGTGGCGCGGCGCGTCCACGCCGCCGGCGGGGTCGCGGTGCTGGCGCACCCGCCGCTGAGCTTCGAGCCGGCGCAGTTCGCGGAGTTGCAGGCCGCGGGGCTGGACGGCCTCGAAGTGGGGCACCCGTCGCAACTGCCGGGGCGCGTCGCCGAGTTGCGCGGGGTCGCGGCTTCCCTAGGGATGCTGGTCAGCGCCGGGAGCGACTTCCACGCCACGTCGCCGCACCGCCGCGTCGGCTCGTTCGGCCTGACGCGCGAGCCGTGGGCGGCCCTCGCGGCGGGGCGCGAGGGCCGCTGGTAGCGGCTGGCGCAGATGCGCCCGAGGCGGCGCGGTTCCACGGCGAGTTCCGCGGCGGCGCGGCGCGCCCGGCGGCGGTTCGGCGCGCAGGGTCTAGGCGTCCCGGACCATGGAACGGCCGGCCTCGGCCGCGGTGCGGGCGGACCCTCGGAAAGGAACCTGACTCCGTATGAAACGGACCCTCCTGGCAATGCTGCTCGCGTTGCCGGCCCTGGCGTGCGGCGGGCCGGACGCCCAGGCGCAATGCTCCCCCCTCGGCGGCCCCTGCTTCCGCTTCTTCGGCGGCTTGGCGCAGTCCGGCCCACTGTTCAACTACGGCCCCTACGAGGGCTACTACCCCTTCGCCCCTTACGGCCCCTGGGACAGCAACCTGAACTACACCGGCCCCCGCCCCGGCGACCAGGCCGCCTGCGGCGGGCGCGGCTGCGGCCACGGCGGCCGCTGCGGCGCGGGCGGTTGCGGCGCGGGCGGTTGCGGCGCGGGCGGCATCGGCGGGCTGTTCGCCGGGCTGCACTCCCGTGGCGACTCGTCCTGCTCGACCTGTGGCGGCGGACACGGGGCCTACGCGGGGGCGACGTTCAAGAACGTCTTCTTCCGCTCCCACCCGCTCGCCCACCGCGGCAAGATTCCGACCGGCTCCAGCGCGTGCAGCGCCTCGCCGGTCGGCTGCGGCACGCCGGTCCACGCCCACGGCGTCGGCGGCCGGGTCGCGTCGGCCGCCGGCGACCCGAAACTTGAAGCCGTCTCGCTCGTCGCGGCCATCGAGGCCCCGTCGCCGGGCCGGTACGTCCGGGAGCGTTAAGTCTCCCGGTTCGCGCCGTCGCGTCGGCGACGCCCCGCGAATTCGCCCCCGAAACCCCGCCCTCCGCCCCGGAGTTCGTCGGGGCGCGGGCATGTTCTCTCAGGAAGTCTCTTGACCGCCGCTCGATGTGAGTCGCGGCCCGTTTCACGGATCGAAACCCCCGAGTGCCCCATGAAGAAGCTCCTCCTGGCCCTGTTTGCTGCCGTCGGCGTGATCGCGTCGAGTGCCCCGGCGGGTGCGAACTGCCCCGGCCCGTTCTGCCAGCCGGTCGGCCCGCGGCTGCCGTTCTTCCGCCAGACCCCGGTGCCCGCCTTCCAGGCCGCGCCGTGGTACTTGTACTTCCCGTACAACGCCCACTTCCAGACGCCGGCCCCGATGCAGGGCGCGTTCTACGCCCCCCCCGGCGGCGGCTACGGCGGCCTGGCGAACCCCTACTTCCCCGCCCCGATGGCGATGCCGTCGCGTTAGTATGAGGGCGAGCCGCGTGCGAACGAAAAACGTTTCGCCGCGGAGACGCCGAGTCGCGGAGAGAACCAAATTCAAGTTTGGGTCTCCTCCGCGACTCGGCGTCTCCGCGGCGAAACGTTTTTCGTCGTGGGTCGTGTGGTACAATCGGGAACGCCCTCCATCCCCCATTTGAGGCACCCCCCGTGGCGCAACAGAAACTCGGCGAGTTGGTCCCCGTCGGCGGCGGCGACGCCATCCCGCTGCTCCAGGCAGTGCTCACCGTCGGCCGGCGCGAGTCGTGCGACATCTGCCTGGCGTTCCAGAACGTGTCGAGCAAGCACTGCGAATTCGTGTACGCCAACGGCCAGTGGACCGTCAAGGACTTGAAGAGTTCCAACGGCGTGAAAGTCAACGGCGGCGAGCGGCTGTTGCCGCACACGGCCCGCGTGGTGAAGCCGGGCGACGAGGTGAGCATCGGCCACCACAAGTTCGTGATCCAGTACGAGTCGGCCGGCGTGTTCGAGGAGCCGGTCGAGGAGGAGCTGTTCGCCCGCTCGCTGCTCGAGAAGGCCGGCATCGTCAAGCCGAAGGACCTCTGACAGACGGCGAGCCGAGAGCGTGATTGCCGCCCGCGTGCTAAGGACTCCCGTCGCGCGGACGCCCCTGGGTACGACGGAGACGAGTCATGCGGTTGCCCACGCCGGTGCTGATCGTCGCCCTCGCGGCCTGCGCGGCCGGGCCACTGCGGGCCGACGGGACCGTCGTCGTCGAACACCTGGGGCTGCGGCTGACGCTGCCCGAGGGGTTCGTCGCGGTGCCGCAGCCGGTCCCGGACCGGGGCCACGCCGTGTTCTGCGGCCCCTCCGGCCCCGGCCGGCGGCGGCTGACGACGGTCGTCGTGAGCCGCGTCCACGGCGTGCACGGCTGGGACGCGCTCGAAGCCGACCGACCCGGCGAAACAACCTTCACCGAAAAGTGGCAAGGGTCGGACACCGTGTGCTTGCGCACGGATTTCGGGGCTGGCGCGGACTTCGTGACACTGATCGCCGACATCCAACAC
Source organism: Fimbriiglobus sp. (assembly GCA_043744775.1). Classification (GTDB taxonomy): domain Bacteria; phylum Planctomycetota; class Planctomycetia; order Gemmatales; family Gemmataceae; genus Fimbriiglobus. Next base: position 4,420 of record JAYTUC010000252.1, read on the forward strand.
GGGCGCGACGCGGTCAACGTCTCGGTTTGGGGGGACGCGGGCCGGGAGGACGAGTTGCGGGGGGTGCTCCGCGCCGTGCTGG
>JAYTUC010000253.1:0-4493 GCA_043744775.1 Fimbriiglobus sp.
CAGCGCCCGGAGTGTCCGCAACAGTACGTTGCGGGTGCTCCGGGCGCTGACGCTTCCGGCACACCGGTTTCGGGAATAAATCCCCCGCGTTGCGGCTCGAAATGCTGTCGCCCCAGCACTTTCGGAGTCGCGGTATGTACGGCATCTTGGCCGACGTGATCGTCGGTCTGCACCTCGCTTACGTCGCCTATGTTTTGCTCGGCCAAGTCTTCATCGTCGCGGCCGGCACGCTGAAGTTGCAGTGCGGCCGCAACCCCTGGTTCCGCTGGACGCACATCGCCGCCATTGCGATTGTCGCCTACGAGGCGGTCATGGGGATTCGCTGCCCGCTGAGCACCTGGGAAGAGCAACTCCGCGAGATGGGCGGTCAGGCGGCGGCCCTCGACGGCGAGACGTTCATGGGCCGCGTCTTGCACAACTTGCTGTTCGTCGATCAGTACTTCACCGGCGGGCGGCCGCCGGAAGGCTTCTTCACGACGGCGTACATCGCGGTGTTCCTCATCGTCGTCCAGGCCTTTTTGCTCTACCCGCCGCGCGGCTTCCGCCGGGCGAAGGGTGTGGCGTTGCCGGCCGTGCGGAAGCCTCACTTGGCGCTAACGCGGTAGATCGTCGTCTGGCGGTACTCCTCGCCCGGCTTCAGCGTCACGCTCGGGAACTCGGGCCGGTTCGGCGAGTCGGGGAAGTGCTGGGCCTCTAGGCAAAACGCATGGTACTGCTTGTACGCGGTTCCACCCTTGCCGACTTCCTTGCCCAGGAAGTTACCGGTGTAGAACTGCACCCCCGGCTCGGTCGTCAGCACTTCGAGCACCCGCCCGCTCTTCGGCTCCGTCACCGTGGCCACGAGCTTCGCACTCGCCTCGTTCTTCGTCCCGTGGACGTAGTTCAAGTCGTAGCCGACGGGGTCGCCGCCCGCTTCTTTGAGGCGCGTGCCGATCACCGCCGGCTTGATGAAGTCGAACGGCGTCCCGGCCACCGGGGCGACCTTGCCGGTCGGGATCATCGTCGCGTCGCCGGGGGTGTACTTGTCGGCGACGAGTTGCAGCGTGTGGCCCAGGATCTCGCCGCCGGCGTGCCCGGCGAGGTTGAAGTAGCTGTGGTTGGTGAGGTTCACCACGGTCGGCTTGTCGGTCGTGGCGAGGTAGTCGATGCGCAGGCCGTTGTCGCTCTGCAGGGTGTACGTCACCGTCGTGGCGAGGTTGCCGGGGAAGCCCTCTTCGCCGTCCTTGCTGGTGTACGTGAGCTTCACGCTCGGGCCGTCGGCGGTCATCGACGCCTCGCCCTTCCAGAGCCGCTTGTCGAAGCCCTTCGCGCCGCCGTGCAGGGCGTGCGGGCTGCCGCCGGTGATCGTGAACACCTTGCCGTCGAGCGAAAACTTGGCGTTGGCGACGCGGTTGGCCACGCGGCCGGTGATGCAGCCGAAGTACGGGCTGGCGTCGAGGTAGCCCTTCAAGTCGTCGAAGCCCAGCACGATGTCGGCGAACTTGCCGGCCTTGTCGGGGGCCTCGAAGTTCGTGACCGTGCCGCCGTAGGTCATCACCGAGACGCGGACGCCGTTCTTGTTGACGAGCGTGTAGCGGGTGACGGCGCTGCCGTCGGGCAGCTTGCCGAAGGGGGCCTCCTCGAAGGCCGGGCCGGTGCCGGGGCCGGCGGCGGTGGCCAGGAACGGGGACGCCAGGGCCGCCAACAGGGAGAGCAATCGACGCATGGCACGGACTCCGCGGGGGAAGGGGGTTGTGCCAAAACATACGCGGCGTGGCGGGGGATTCAATCGCGCCCACGAGGCTCCGAAACGGACAACGCCGGGCGAGGGGTTGGCCCCGCGCCCGGCGTCCCGGCTGCCCTGCTGGGCGGCCGGCTACTTCTTCATCTTCTCAGTTAGCATGGCGAGGACCGCCTTGTTGCCCTTGAGCAGTTGCTGGTTCTTCTCGGCGAGGCTCCCGGTCAACTCGGCCGGCTTGTCCATCCCGAGGTCGAGCTTCTTGACGATGCTCATCATGACCTCGCGGTTTTGCAAGAGGATCGCGTGGTTCTGCTCCAGCAACGTCCCGACGACGGGGGCACTCACCACCGGTTCCGCGCCGAGTTTCGCGGCGAGCAGCTTGAACGTGTAGTTGTTCATGATGAACAAGACGTGGTTGTTCTCGAGGGTCGTGCCGCCGGCCGGCATCGACGGGGTACACTCGACGCCGAGGCCCTTCAGGAGGCCCATCGCGGCGGCGCGGTTCTCTTTGACGAGGACGGCGTTTTGCTTCAGGACCTCCTCGTCGTCGGCGCGGGCGACCGGGCTTGCGACAAGGGCGAGGGCGAACGCACAGCAGGCGACAACTCGGCGGAGCGAAAGCAGATTGCTCAAGGACACGAGGACCTCCGGGATCAGAAAAGGCGTAGCGATGGGTGGCCGCCCAGGCGCGGGAGGAAAGTCGAAGCGGCCTGTATTTGAGAGGTGAACGGAGTGTAGTCGGCGACGGAAAACCCCGTCAAATCAATATCGCGGGCCTGTCAAAAGTCCTGGTGCCTTGAGGCAGGTGCGAAGAGACCTCACCCCCGGCCCCTCTCCGAGGCGGAGGGTTAGCAAGCGGGTTGAGGCCGTTGACGAGAACGCACCTGCTCCCCCTCTATCCGATTCAGAGAGGGGGCCGGGGGGTGAGGTCTCTTCCCGCCCGCGGCGCAATTTTCACACGCAATTCATCAATTCCCGCAATGCGTTACGCTCGCAATCTCGGATACTACTGCACGGACTCGGTCCGGCACCCGCCACCGCTCCGCCACCCCCGCCCGGCCTCAATTCGATGGAGTCTCTCCGCATGAGCGCCCCGTCCCGTCGGCTGTTCCTCGGCGCGTCCGTTGCCGGGCTAGGGTCGGTCGTGCTGCGCGCCCAAGAGCCGCCGGAGCCGAGGCCGGCCCCGCTCGTGATGGCGTCGCGGGAGCTCCCGACCTTCCAGCCCTCCACACTCTTCCTCACCTGGCACACCGACCCCACGACCACGATGGACGTGCAGTGGGTCGGCACCGCCGGCGAGACCGCCGACACCAAGGTTTACTACACCAGCGGCAAGGTCACCCCGCCCCCCGCCGGCATGCCGCGCATCCTCGCCCCGTCCGTAAACTGGAAGACCGCCGCGACCGTCACGCGGCCTTACCCCCTGACCGACTTCAAGGTCTACAAGTCGCTGCTGAGCGGGCTGACGCCGGGCACGGAGTACTCGTTCAAGATCGGCAAGTCGTCGCCGGTCTACAAGTTCCGCACGATGCCCGCCAAGGCGACGGACGTGATCCAGTTCATCTCCGGCGGCGACTGCGGCGTCAACACCGCGGCGGTCGCCAACAACGTCCAGGCGGCGCGGCAGAACCCGTCGTTCGCCGTGGTCGGCGGCGACCTCGGCTACGACAACGGCACCTCGGTCGAGACGAGCCTGGCCTTCCTGCGCAACTACAGCCGCACGATGTTCACCCGCGACGGCCTGATGATCCCGCTGCTGGCGTGCCTCGGCAACCACGAGGTGCAGGGCGGCTACGGCAGCTCGCGTGCGAAGGGGACCTTCTTCTACCCCCTGTTCGAGAACCTGTACCCCGACACCGGCTACGCCACGCTCGACTTCGGCGACTACTTGAGCCTGGTGATGCTCGACACCGGCCACACGTCGCCGATCGCCGGCGAGCAGACCGACTGGCTGGCCCAGACGCTGAAGGACCGCCACGACCACCCCAACGTCTTCGTGGTCAACCACGTCCCGGCCTACCCGTCGCACCGCAACCCCACGGCCGCGACGGTCCGCGACCCCTTCGACTCCGCGGCCGGCACCGGGCAACTGCAGCGCAAACTCTGGGTGCCGCTGTTCGACAAGTACCGCGTGCCGGTCGTGTTGGAGCACCACGACCACACCTTCAAGCGCACCAAGACGCTCCTGGACGGCCTGCCGCACCCGGACGGCGTCTTGTACCTCGGCGACGGCTCGTGGGGCCGCTTGCGCAGCCCGCGCCAGGCCGACCCGCTGCACGTCATGGCGAAGACCAGCGAGGACTACCACCTGTCACTGCACCGCCTCCAGGGCAACGACCGCTTCCACCTGGCGCTCGACACCGAGGGCGCGGTCGTCGATGTCGCACGCAGCAGCCAGCGCACCACCGGCGGCGTCGCCGTGAAGAGCTGAAGCGAGCCGGAAGCGTCAGCGCCCGGAGTTCCTACCACTTTACCCCGTAACGAGCTTGCGGCACGGCTCGCCCTCGTTGAGCGTCGGGCGCTCGGGGCGGCCCTTGTACTTGTAGATCAGACCCATGTGGTCCAGGCCCATCAGGTGCAAGATACTCGCGTGCAGGTCGTGGACGTGCTGCTTCTCCTCGACAGCCCTCAAGCCGACCTCGTCGGTCGTGCCGATCGCCTGACCGCCCTTGACCCCGCCGCCGGCCATCCACATCGTGAAGCCGGTCGGGTTGTGGTCCCGGCCGTCGCCCTTCTCGCTCATCGGCGTCCGGCCGAACTCCCCGCCCCAGAC
>JAYTUC010000254.1:0-4490 GCA_043744775.1 Fimbriiglobus sp.
GCCCGCGCCGCCGGCTCCAAGGCGCGGTCCATGAGGCCGTCGAAAGACCGACGCATCAGCCGCGCGCCGATGAGCGTGATTTGGACGCCGACGGCCACCCCGGCCACCGCGTCGAGTTGCGGCAGGCCGGTGAGTGACGCCAGCAGCAGCCCGGCGACGACCCCCAGCGAGGTCCAAACGTCCGAGAGCAGGTGCTGGCCGTCGGCCTCGACGAGCAGCGAGTCGGCGCGCCGGCCGACGCGCACGAGGTGCCGGCCGACGCCGTAGTTGATCGCCGTCGCCGCGAGGGTCAGGCCGACGCCCAGGTCAACGCTGTGCAACTCGCCGCCGGCCGCGAGGCGCGTCGCCGAGAAGGCGACGGTGCTCACGCCCGCGAGGACAACCAACACGCCCTCGACGCCGCTGGAGAAGAACTCGATCTTCTCGTGGCCGAAGGTGTGCGTCGCGTCGGCCGGGCGGGCGGCGTAGCGCAGCGACACGTAGGCGGTTAGCGCCGCGACGAGGTTGACGCCCGACTCGAGCGCGTCGGAGAGCAGCCCGACGGAACCGGTCGCCGCGGCCGCCGCGCCCTTCAGCGCGATCGTCGTGAGGGCTGCCGCAACCGACAGCGCGAGCGCGCGGCGGAGGTTGGGCGGGTCGGTCGTCACCAGATTCCCCGGAGATTGGGATAGGAAACACCCGCGACTCCGGTCTAGACTATAGGAGATGGGGTTCGGTTCACGGGGTTAGTACCAAGGGGATACACGATGTCGATGAAAGTCTTGGCCGGGTCCGCCGCGGCGCTGGTCGTCACCACACTCGGCGTGTTCGCCGCCGGCGGGGGCGACTCGCTGTTCAACAGCGACAGCGGCCCGTCGCCGTGCAGTCAGAAGTCGAGCTGCCCACTGAGCGCGTCGGCCAAGCCGGCCTGCTGCGCCCACGACGACGCCGAGGCGGCCGACGACGCCGTCTGCCCGGTCGCCGCCGCGGCGGAAGTGGCGAAGTAGTCGTCAAGGCGACTCAACAGAACTGACGGACGCCCAGGGCCGCCCCTGGGCGTTTCGCCGTTCGGGGTTCCGCTGGAGGCTACCGCCGCGCGAGGCGGAAGCCGATTAGCGTGAAGGCGCTGCCCAGCATCAGCGCGACGTGGTACTCGCGGATCGGCTCGACGGTGCGGATGCCCCAGCGGTGCCCCAAAGCACAGACGCCGGCCCCCACGAGTGCCATCGCCCCCATGCGGGTACCGCGGAAGAACAGCGACGCCAGCAGCAGGGCACCCGCCCAGCCGCTGTTGGCCGAGTCGCACCACGCCGTCATCTCCTCGGGCAGCCCCTCCAGCCGCAGCGGCTCCGTCCAGTGGCCCAGCGTCCCGACCTCCGCCGCGTCGCTGACGGCCGCGCCGACCCCGAAGACGTGGCGGTTCTGCGCCGCCCACAGCCCACACGCCGCCAGTAACACGAGCGCGGCCGCGGCGCGGACGTGCGGGCCGACGAACAGGTTGGCGACGCGCTCCGGCCAGTCGCGCTTGATGCGCGGGGCGAAGTCGGGCGGACTCTGGGCCTGGTGCGCCGCGAGCATTTGCCCCAGGTTCGGCAGCATCACCGATGTCCGCGCGCCGGGGTAGTGGCCGGCCTCGCGGTAGGCGTCGGCCCGGCGGACGCCCTCGGCCCGGCTGAGTACCGCGTCGGCGGCGTCGTGGGCCTGCGAACTCGCGGCGGCCGGGTCCAGCCCGACGGCGAGAAGCCGCGCCCGCTCCACGGCTTGCAGCAGCCGGCGGGCGCGGGCCTCGCGGCGGGCGCTCTCGACCCCGGTCATCAGGTTGATGAGCGGCTCGCGCCAGGCGGCGTACTTCTCGCGCAGGCCGGCGTTGCCGCCGCGCAACAGCAGGCCGCGCAGGGCGACCTTGGCCTCGTAGCCGAAGAGGGCCTCGAAGAACTCCTCCCAGTCGCGGCCGGCGTACTTGGCGGCGAAGAGTTGCAGGCCCTCCTCGCCGAGGCCGCCCAGCCGCATCCGCCGCAGCAGGCGTTGGGCGTCGTCGAGGCAGTCGGCGCGCTCCGCCTCGACGGCCCGGTCGAGCGAGAGCCGCAGGCCGAACGCCGCGGCCGCGCCCAGGAAGCTGAAGCCGATCCAGAGCCAGAACAGCCCGAGCATCCCCAGCAGCAGCGCGAACAGCCCGACCGCCGCGGCCACGAGCGCCCAGTCCCAGGCGGCCAGCCCGGCGACGAAGCGACGAACCCGGCGGAACAGGTACGTCTGGTTCACGACGCCATCGACGAGGAAGTAGGCGACGGCCGCCTGCAGCACCATGCCCGACAGCCCGAAGGCCCAGCCGAGCTTACCGAAGAACGACAGCAGCACCGCCCCGAGCAGCAGCGCCGACACCGCCCCGGTCAGCAACCGCGCCCGCAGCACGGCCGTGGGCGCGGCGTTGAAGGTGTGCACACACTTTTCGAGGGCGTCGATCTGCTCGTCGCGCGGCGAGAAGGTCACGGCTGGGCTTGTGCCGAGCCACTGCTCGAGCGTGCGGATCACCTCGGCCATCGTGGCGAAGCGGTCGTCGGCGGACTTCGCCATCATGCGCAGGATCACCGCCGAGAGTTCCTTCGGCACGCGGTTGACCAGGAGTTCCGGCGGCAGGATCGGCTCGTAGGCGTGCTTGGTCATCAGCGCAACCGCGGTGGACCCCTCGAAGGGCGTGCGGCCGGTGACCAACACGTAGAGCGTGCAGCCCAGCGAGTAGATGTCGGCGCGGTGGTCCACGGCCGCGGCGTCGCGGCACTGCTCCGGCGACATGTACGCCGGGGTGCCGAGCGCCATCCGCGCGCCGGTCATCGCCGCCGGCGCGGGCGCGGGGCCGGCGTCGAGGTCGTCGTCGCCGGGGGCGGCCTGCGGCGTCTTGACCAGGCCCATGTCGGCGACCTTCACAACCCCCTGGTCGTTCAAGAGCAGGTTGTCGGGCTTCACGTCGCGGTGGATCAGCCCGAGGTCGTGGGCGTGCTTGAGGCCGCGCGCCGCCTGCAAGACGTAGCCCACCGCCGTCTCGGGGTCGAGCTTGCCGTCGAACTTGACGTGGTCGGCGAGCGAGCGGCCGGGGACGTACTCCATGCTGAAGAAGCGCTGGCCCTCGGCCTCGCCGATGTCGAAGATTTGCACGACGTTGGGGTGGTTCATCCGCGCCGCCGCGAACGCCTCGCGGGTGAAGCGGGCCGCGAACACCGGGTCGCCGGAGTAGCGGCGGCTCATGACCTTGAGCGCGACGGGCCGGTCGAGCGAGAGTTGCCGGGCGAGGTAGACGGTGCCCATGCCGCCGAAGCCCAGCGTCGATTCGATGCGGTAGCCGGGGACGTGCGACGGCGGGGCGTTGGGCGCGTCCGGCCCCGCGTCGGGGACCGAGCCGGCGACCGCGCCCCCGGCCAGCCGGGGGCCGGCCGAACGCGCCCGGAGCGTCGCCAGCCGCGCCTGGGGCTCCGGCGTCTCCTCAGGCATTCGCCCCTCGGGCAGCGACGGGGCCTCGACGGTAATCACGGTCGGGTGCCCGCCGGCCTGCCGGGGGCTGAGGCCGACGCGCGTCCGGTGCGAGTCGTGGTCGAGCTTCGCCGACGGCCACGGGGCCGGCGTGGGGTGGGGCGGGCGGGCGGGCACGAGCACGCTGAACGGCTTTCCGCACTGCGGGCACTCGAGCCGGTGGCGGCCGGGCGTCAACGCGGTCGATTCGACGCGCGCGTGGCAGTGGGGGCAGTTCGTCGCCACGGGCTGTCCCCGACCTAATCTTCCGCCTCCCCGGTGGCAGGCGAACGAACGTAGGTCAGGAATGCGGGATGTGCCGCGTGAGCGCGCTAGCTTGGCGGAGAATTCCCCTCGGACTCAAGGGGGGGGTTGGGTGTTGGCTCCAAAACGTTTTGCCGCGGTGACGCGGAGACAACCAAATTCCAGCTTTGGTCTTCTCCGCGTCTCCGTGTCACCGCGGCAAAACGTTTTGTCAAGGACTTACGACCAGACCGGCGGGGGGGCGATGGCGTCGGCGGGGCGCTTGCCGGCGTCGGCGCGGCCGCTGCCGGCCAGGCGGCTGGTCGCGCGCACGGACATGTCGGCGTCGCACTCGACCTGGCAACTCAGCCGGACGCCGGTCACGCCCTTCGCCGCCAGCACGGCCTTCTCGGCGGCGGTCGCCTTGGCCGGCTCCCCGGCGACGAATTCGACGCGGCACGTCGTGCAGCGGGCGACCCCGCCGCAGGCGTGCAGTTGATCGACCCCCGCCTCGTCGCTCAGCGCGTTGACGAGCCGCTTCCCGGCCGGCACCTCGAACTCCCCGACGCCCTCGACGGTCAACTTCGGCATGGTCACTCCTCGTGTTCGGTTCGCGCGATCGCTCAGGCACGCAGTCATTCTATGGGCGGGAACAAATCCCGGTCGCAACCCCCACGATCCGCGACCGGCGAGCCGGAAGCGTCAGCGCCCGGAGTGCTACCCGCGGGCAGAACTCCGGGCACTTTCGCCCGAAGTCGGTGGGC
>JAYTUC010000255.1:0-4433 GCA_043744775.1 Fimbriiglobus sp.
CGCGTCGTGCCGCTGTTGAACATCGGCGGCATCGTGAACTACCCCGCGCGGGGCATTCTCCTCAACCAGTTGCGGGTGGACGCTGCCGAAGCCAACCCGGAGAACGCCGTCAAGAAGCGCAACCTCGTGGCGACCCTGCTGCGCAACCTGGGCGCGGAGTTCGCCCCGGAGCGGCTGCTGATACCGGGGGGTAACCTCGCCTCGACGCCCGTGCCGCTGGGCGACAAGTGCAACGCGTACCTGAGCGCCGACAAGGGCTGGCTCGCGGGGCAGCCGGGGTTCGACTTCTTCCCGGCCGGCGAGCAGAAGTTCGCCGGCGTGCGCTACGTCGTGCGCGACTTCACGACCTCGCCGCTGCCGTCGGCGGTCATGCTGCAGGGGCCGGCGTCGAAGTCGGTCACGGCGACCGAAGTCGCGGACATCCCGGTCAACTCGAAGGCCGACGCCTTGCAGTTCCTGCACACGTTCCACCCCGCCGCGGAGCCGAAGCCGGGCGAGGTGCCCACAGTTTTCGAGTACGTCGTGAAGTACGCCGACGGCCGGGCGGTGATGGTCCCGGTGGCGTACCGCCGTGGCGTCGGGGCGTGGCTCGCGCCGGCGGCGAAGGCGCTGCCGCAGGCGGCCGCGGCCTGGAGCGCGAAGTTCCCCGAGGGCCGGGGGCCGGCCGACAAGGTCGCCGTCGTCTACCAGATGACCTGGGCGAACCCGCACCCCGAAGTTGAGGTCCGCGCCGTGACGATGCGCAACGCCGCGGGCCCGCCCTTGGGCACGCCGGTGTTGCTGGCGTTGACCGCTTCGACGATCGCCAAGTGACCCCCGAGGCCCCGCCATGCGAACCCCGCTCCTCCTGTTCACGCTGGGCCTTCTGATGTCCGAGAGCGACGCCACGGGGCAGGCCACGTACCTGAAGCCGCCGCAAGCGATCGCGGACATCCTCGACGTCGCGCCGCCGCCGTCGGTGTCGGTCAACCCGACGCGCGACACGCTGGCCCTGCTCACCTCCGCCCGCTACCCCGCCGTCGCCGAGCTGGCGGAGCCGACGCTGCGCCTGGCGGGCGTGCGGCTGAACCCGCGCACCAACGGCCCCGCCCGCGAGAGCCGCATCACGGCCATCGCGCTGCAACCGATCGCCGGCGGCGACGCGAAGCCCTTGAAGCTGCCCGACGGCCGCGTCACCGGGCTGGCGTGGGCCGACGACGGTAGGCGCTTCGCGCTCACGGTGACGACGCCGGCCGGCATCGACTTGTACCTGGGCGACCTGGCCGGCACGCTGACGAAACTGCCCGTCGCCCTGCTCAACGGCGTCATCGGCACCGAGGTGCAGTGGGTCGGCTCGTCAAAGCTGCTCGTGCAAACCGTCCCCGCCAACCGGGCTGCCGCCCCCGTCGCCCCGCTCGCGCCGAGCGGCCCCGTCGTGCAGCAGTCGAGCGGCAAGGCGGCCCCCGTGCGGACCTACCAGGACCTGCTAACGAACGCCCACGACGAGGCGCTGTTCACGCACTACGCCACGTCGCAACTGGTGCTGATCGACCTGAGCCGGGGGTTGCCGAAGGCCACGCCCGTCGGTGCCCCCGCCGTGTTCCTCGGCGCGACGCCGTCGCCGGACCACTCGCACCTCTTGGTGAGCCGCGTCCAGACGCCGTACTCGTACCTGTACCCCGTGTCGAGCTTCCCGCGGGTCACCGAAGTCTGGGACGCCGCCGGCAAAGTCGTGGGCGTCATCCACGACGCGCCGCTGGAGGACAAGGTGCCTATCGAGGGCGTGCCGACGGGGCCGCGCGGCGTCCGCTGGGTGCCGACCGCGCCGGCGACCTTGATGTGGGCCGAGGCGCTCGACGGCGGCGACCCCAAGGCCAAAGTCCCGCACCGCGACGAGCTGTTCACCCGCGCGCTGCCGGCCGGCGACAAGGCGAGTGTGTTCAAGGTCGAACACCGCTACCGCGGCGCGAGCTTCTTCGAGGCCGGCGACGCGCTGGTGTCCGACTACGACCGCGAGCGCCGCTGGTCACGCACCCTGCGCGTCAACTTCGCCAGGCCGGCGACGCCGGTGGTGGTCTTCGACCGCTCCGTGCAGGACCGCTACGGCGACCCCGGCAGCCCGCTCTCGAAACTGCTGCCCAACGGCGAGCGGGTCGTCCGCACGCTGGGCGACAAGCTCGTCGTCAGCAGTGAGGGGGCCAACCCCAAGGGCGACCTGCCGTTCCTCGGCGTCTACGACCCCGCCACGAAGGTCACGGAAAAGGTCTTCACCTGCCGCGAGGGGATTTACGAGACGGTGGCCGCGGTGCTGAGCGACGACCTGAAGAAGCTGCTCATTCGCCGCGAGAGTCCGACCGAACCGGGCAACTACTACCTGCGCGACGGCGACAGGGAGACGCAGTTGACGCGGACGACCGACCCGTTCCCCGAGTTACGCAAGGTCACGAAGCAATTGGTGACGACGAAGCGGCCCGACGGCGTCGCGATCTCGTTCACCCTCTACGTCCCCGCCGGCGTGAAGCCGGGTGAGAAGCTGCCGACCGTGTTCTGGGCTTACCCCAAGGAGTTCAACGACGCCGCGACCGCCGGGCAGGTCAGCGGGTCGCAGAGCCGCTTCGTCACACCCGCGGGGTACTCGCACCTGTTCTTCCTGACGCAGGGATACGCGGTCATGGACGAGGTGAGTATGCCGATCGTCGGCCCGCCCGAGACCGCCAACGACAACTTCCTCGAACAACTGGTGAGTACCGCCAAGGCGGCGATCGACAAGGCCGTCGAAGTCGGCCCGGTGGACCCGACCCGCGTCGGCGTCGGCGGCCACTCCTACGGCGCGTTCATGACGGCGAACCTGCTCGCCCACAGCGACCTCTTCCGCGCCGGCATCGCCCGCAGCGGCGCGTACAACCGCACCCTGACGCCCTTCGGCTTCCAAAATGAGCGCCGCACCTTCTGGGAGGCCCCTCACATCTACGCGGCGATGTCGCCGTTCAACAGCGCGCACAAGATCAACGAGCCGCTGCTGATGATCCACGGCCAGGCCGACTCGAACCCCGGCACGTTCCCCGTGCAGAGCGAGCGTCTCTACCAGGCGGTGCGCGGCAACGGCGGCACGGTGCGGCTGGTCCTGCTGCCGCACGAGGACCACGGCTACGCCGCCCGCGAGTCGATCGGCCACGTCTTGGCGGAGCAACTGGCGTGGTTCGACAAGTACGTCAAGGGAGCCGCCCCGCGATGAGCCACCCCACCGGCCTCGACGCCGTCGCCGCGAACGGCCTGAAAATGTTCCAGGCCCTCCGCGTCGGCCTGCTGACGCACCCCGCGGCGACGACAACAACGGACCTGCGTTCCGCCCGCGACCTGTTCGCGCAAGCCGCGGGCGTGAAGCTCGTCGCGCTCTTCGGCCCGGAACACGGCCTGAGCGGCGAGGCGCAGGACCTGATCCCCGTCGCCGGCGAGTCGGCGGACGGCCTGCGTGTCCACTCGCTGTACGGCGACACCTTCGCGAGCCTGAAACCCACGCCGGACATGCTCGCGGGGTTGGACGTGTTCGTCATCGACCTCGTGGACGTGGGCAGCCGCTACTACACCTTCCAGGCGACGATGCTGTACTGCCTCGAAGCGTGCGCCGCCGTCGGTCTGCCGGTGGTGATCCTCGACCGGCCGAACCCGCTCGGCCGCACGGTCGAAGGCCCGACGATTCAAGTCGGCTTCGAGAGCTTCGTCGGCCCGCACCCGATCTGCACGCGGCACGGCATGACGATGGGCGAACTCGCCCGGCTGTACCGCGCCGAACGCAAGATCGACGTGGACCTGACCGTCGTGCCGTGCGCGAGGCGGTGCGTGCCGGCGTGGCGCATCCCGCCGTCGCCGAACATGCCGACGACGCGCACGGCGCGGGTTTACCCCGGCGGGTGCCTGGTCGAGGGGACGAACCTGAGCGAAGGCCGCGGCACGACGCGGCCGTTCGAGTACGTCGGCCACCCGGCCGTCGATCCGGGGCGACTCGCGGCACTGCTGCGGGCGGATCACTTCTACGGCATCGAGTTCTTACCCGTCACGTTCCGCCCGACGTTCCAGAAGCACGCCGGCCGGAGCTGCGGGGGCGTCTTCGTGGCGCGAACCGGCGAGTGCCCCGTCGTGCGGGCCTACGTCAAGTTGCTTTGGGCGTTCAAGCAAGTGATGGGTAACGAGTTCCAGTGGCGGACGGAGCGCTACGAGTTCGTGGACGACATCCCCGCGATCGATCTGCTCTTCGGCAGCGACCGCGAACGTTTGGCCCTCGACGCCGGTGTTCAGCCGGACGACATCACGCGGGAGTGGCACGCGGAGGAGGACGAGTTCCGCGAACGCCGGCGGCCGTACCTGACGGACCAGAAGTAAGAGTTTTTGCCGCAGAGACGCGGAGCACGCAGAGAAGACCAAATTCAAGTTTTGGTCTTCTCTGCGTGCTCCGC
>JAYTUC010000256.1:0-4404 GCA_043744775.1 Fimbriiglobus sp.
GCTGTGGCTCCGCGGCCTCGACGAGATCGGGCCGACGCCCGCCGGGTGTCACTGGGTCGACGTGGCCGACCGCGGGGCCGACGTCTTCGAGTTCCGGCAAGCCCTGACGGACCGGGCGCGCCGGTTCGTGGTGCGGTCCAAGCACAACCGGGCGCTCGGGGCGGGGTCCGCCGAGGCGCCGGCGGCCGACCGGCTGCACGACCGGGCGCGGGCGCTCCCGGCGGCGGCGCACTGGGACTTGGACATCCCGGCCCGGGCGGGGAAGCCGGCGCGGACGGCCCGGCTGTCGGGCGCGTCGGCCCCCGTGACGCTGCGGCCGCCGCACGTGCGCAAGGGGGACTTCCGGCGGGAGCCGCTGGGGCTGACGGCGGTGCGGGCGTGGGAAGCCGACCCGCCGGCGGGCGTGGCCGGGCTGGAGTGGCTGCTGCTGACCAACGAGCCGGCCGAGACGCCGGCGGAGATCGAGCAGTCGGCCCGCCGGTACGCCTGCCGGATGCAGATCGAGGAGTACCACAAGGTGCAGAAGAGTGGGATGAGCGTCGAGGGGTGCCAAGTCCAGTCCGCGGACAAGATGGCCGCGGTGGTGGCGGTCTTGAGCGTCATCGCCGTCGCCCTGATGAACCTGCGCCTGGTGGCCCGGACCGCGGAACGGGCCGAACAGCCCGCCGCCACGCTCGTCCCGGCCCTGTGGGTCGAGGTGTTGAGCCGCCAGCAGACGGGCCGGCCCCGGGACTGGACCGTGGCCGCATTCTGGCACGCGCTGGCCCGCCTCGGCGGCCACTTGAAAAATCCCGTGAAACACCCCCCGGGCTGGATCACGCTCTGGCGCGGCTGGGCCCGACTCCACCCCCTCATCCGATACCACTTGTCAATGACAAAGATGTGATGAACTGTCAGCACTTACGCTCATGGCTCGTCAAGACACGGCCCACATTCGCGTGAGAGGATTCCCATGACGGCCACGCTTCTCTTCTTGGCGCTGCTCCCAACGGCCCCGGACTCGGATGTCCGGCTCAACAAGCAAATCGACGACCTGGTGCAGAAGCTCGGCCACCGGGACTACAAGCTTCGGGAGCAGGCCGCTCGCGACCTGTTGGAGATCGGCGCGCCGGCCGCCGACGCCATCAAGGCCGGGCAGCAGTCGCCCGACGGCGAGATCAGCGAGCGGTGCAAGAAGCTGTACCCGCAAATCTGGACGCTCGGGCTGGAAAAGCAGCTGCTGAAATTCGTTAAGGCAGCCGACGGCGCGGCCGCGGAAGACCTCCCGTTCGCCAAGAAATGGCTGGAGATGGTCGGCGACACCAAGGCCGGGCGGGAGTTGTACGCCAACATGGCCCGCGCCCACTCGGCCCGCCTGCAAAGTATTGGGGACGTCCGGGCCACGTTGGGCGCCACCCTCGCCGAGTTCGCCCGCGAGGTGTACACGAAGAACGCGGCGGCGACCGGCATCCGCACCATGACCGCGACCGGCGAGCCGGACGTGGCGCTGTACTTGTTCCTCGGGGCGATGGGGGACGACCGCCGGACGCTCCCGCCGGGGATGAGTTCGACGCATTGCTACCAGTTCCTGAACGCGGACTGGCTGGGCAAGACCCTCGGCGGGGACGGCCCGAGCAAGGAGACCCGCGCCCTGTACGCCAAGTGGCTCGAAAAGGAGCGGTACAGCGTGGTGATGCGGCGGGCCATCGAGGTCGCCGCGACGAACAAGGTGGCGGAGTGCGGCCCGGCCGTGCTGAAAATCGCCGCCGACCCGACCGCCTCGCCGATGGTGCGGGCCACTGCCCTGCTCGGGTTCTCCCGCCTCGGCACGAAGGACAATCTGAAAGACTTGGAGCCGTTCTTGAAGGACGCCGGCACGGTGGCGACGGTCGCCTTCGGCGGCGCCGGCGGCCGGATGACGGTGCAAGTGCGGGACGTGGCGCTCAGCGCGGCCCTCCTGATGACCGGCCAGTCCCCGAAAGAGTTCGGCTTCGAGCGCGAGGCCCCGACGACGGCCACCCTGACCTCGTACACCTATTACGGCTTCTCGGACGACGCGAAGCGGGACGCCGCCCACGCGAAGTGGAAGGAATGGGCGGCGGGGAATTTGAAGAAGTGACCCCCTTTTGTCTTCGCCCCAACGGGGCGGGGGAAAATAGCCCGGGGCGGCTTCCGCCCCGGGGCCACGCACACCCGAGAAATGGTTTTGGCCCCAACGGGGCGCCGGTCAAACGACCGGCGCCCCGTTGGGGCCAAGAAGTATTGAGGGACAATCTCGACCAGGGGCGGAAGCCGCCCTTGGCTATTCTCCCCCGCCCCGTTGGGGCGAAAACCGGCCACGGCGACGCGAAAATCGCCCCCTTAAGTTGAGGACATTGGCCCTCAGGCTGCGGGCGGGGCCGCGACCACCCGTTGCCAACGGGCGGGGACCGTGTCCCACGCCGCTTGGTAGGTGGCTTCGAGCGGGACCATCACGTGGGCGCCCGGCTCCAGGAACAACGGCATGTCCGGCACGGCTTCGCCGACCGCGACGGTTTCAATGTACGCCTCCGTGATCAGACTGCACTCGTAGGCGACGAGCGTCAGCGGCCGGGCCGGCGGCACGCGGAACGGCTCGTCGTCCACCATCGCCCAGATGGCCGCGTGGATGCCGTCCGGGTCGCGGCGGCCGGGCGGGAACGGGTCGATCAGCAGCAAGTGAATGCGGTGTTCGAGCAACTCGCACGCCTTCCGGACGAAGGCGGCGAAGGCGTTCGCGTTGTTCTTGTTCCCCGGCGACACAAGTTCGATCATGGCGACGATGCGGTCGCCACTGACGTGCCGGACGGCGACGGAACTCTTCTTGCGCCGGTGAAAGTCCGCCGGCGTCTTCGCGTAATGGGTCGATTTCGGCTTCGTCCGCGTCCCCGTCGCCGTACCCCCGCCCGCCGGGTCATTCAAGTCTTGCAGCGTGAGAACGTCCGGGCCGAACCCGGCGGCTTGTTGTTCGGGCAGGGCGTAATAGTCTTCGGTCAGCAACCCCCGGTTCAGCGCGCGGCTGATCTCGGAAATCCATTCGTGGTGAAAGGCGTGGTAAATCCCCGCGTCGACGCGGGTCCAGTCGTGCATCGGCATGGCGGCTCCTCCCGCCGGGTATTCTACCCGAAATCAGAGGCGTGTTCAGCGAACGAGGCGAGCCGACGCAGTCAGGCGTCGGGGGGTGACGCGGGCGGCGGCGAGGGGTCGCGGAAAAATCTACGCGCCCCGGCCGGCCATCGTGTGCGTGAGGAGGGCCAGGCGGTCGGCCACTTCCCAGATCGCGGGGCGGTCGGCGGGGCGGCGGGCAGTCATGGCGTCCACGAGCGGGGCCAAGTCGCGCGGCCACGCGCCGGGCCAGTCCCGCAGGCTGGCGGCCGGCTCGTCGCGGTGGCGGATCATCGTCTCTTCGGCCGTCCCTTCGCGGTACGGCAGCTTGCCGGTGAGGGTCTCGTACAGCGTCACCCCGAGGCCGAACACGTCGGCCGTGAAGTCGTCCGCCGGCGGGCCGGCGCACAGCTCCGGGGCGATGTAGTTGGCCGTCCCCAGCACGCACCCGTCGTCGAGCAGGCCGGCGTTCTCCCCCGGCCGGTGGGCGAAGCCCAAGTCCAGTAACTTCGCCCGCCGGCCCGCCACCAGGTGGATGTTCTCCGGCTTCACGTCCCCGTGGACGTACCCGGCGCGGTGCATGTAGCCCAACGCCTCGGCCACCTGCCGGGCGAAGGTCAGCGTCGCCGGGACCGGCAACGGCTTCTTGCGGACGGCCGCGCGGAGCGAGACGCCGGTGAGTTGTTCCATCACGAGGTGCCGACACCCGGCCCGGTCCGGCTCGGCGGCGTGGAAGCGCACGAGGTACTGGTGGCACAGGGCCAGCCCGATTTGGGCCTCGCGGGCGAAGAGGCGGCGGTTGGTGATGTCCGCCTCGGCTTCCCGTTTCAGAAGTTTGACGGCCCACCCTTGGCGCAGCGACTCGTCCGTGGCGGCGTACACGTCGCTGGTCGGCCCGCCGCCGAGGCGCTGGTGCAACACGTAGCCGGGCAGTCGGGGGCGCATTCCGTGCATCGGGCGGGCCTGCGAAACGGGGGACGGCGGAAAACCTCCCAACCGTACCGCGCTTCGCGGCCCGGACCGGCAATCTGGGGGGGCGAAAGCGAGTTTACCAGGCGCGCGCCGGCGGCGCAAGCGGCGCATCCGGAAAAAGTGAAAAGGGAGCGGAAGAGAAGAAGAGAAGAACTTCACCACAGAGGACACAGAGAGCACAGAGAAAAGCCGAAATAGAGGAAAGACATTTTCAAAAAGTCTTCTCTCCTGTCTTTCCTCTGTGCTCTCTGTGTCCTCTGTGGTGAAGTTCTTCTCTTCTTCTCTTCCGCTCCCTTTTCACTTTTTCCGGATGCGCCGCTTGCGCCGCCG